>JAQGLF010000007.1 GCA_028293025.1 Alphaproteobacteria bacterium | reverse complement strand
GGGCCTCGCGCTTCGCATGGCGGATCGGCCCAAGAGCGTTGCCGCCTGGCGCGCCGCCATGCCCTCGATCGAAGGCGCTGCGGCGAGCCCAGCCTCGGGCGAAGCCGCCCCACTCCGCGGCCTGCCGCTGAGCCGCCGCGGCCTCCTCCTAGCGGGCGGCGGCCTCGTCGTGGCGGGCGGAGCCGCCTTCGCTCTCTTCAGCCGCGACACGAGCCTCAGCAGCTCGGCACGACCGTTACGTATCGCCTGGAGCAAACGCGTGGCGCACCTGCTCAACGAACCGTATGCCGGCCTGGCCTTGGCCGGATCGAGCGCACTCATCGGCGCGCACCGCGTGGGGGACGACGGCGCCGAACACCTCCTAGCGCTCCGGATCGGTGAGACTGGCCATGTCTCAGGCACGTTCGAATTCCCCGAGCCCGGCTCACGCGCCCATGCCATTATCCCGGCGGCCGACGGCGGAGCCTATGTTGCAGGCGAAAGCGGATCGGCGTCAGTTCTCGCCCGCCTCGATAAGGATTGGAAGAGCATTTGGATTCAAAAATATGGCGACGGTTCGATCTCGTCGCTCGTAACGCGCGATGGTGGCGTAGTGGCGGGTCTGGAGGGGCCGACTGGCTCCGGAATGGGCAAGCTCCTCTTCCTCGGTGAAAACGGCGCGGTAGAGCACAGCGCTCCGATGGCGGACATGCAAGGCGACTCGGTTCAGGGAATTGCACAGCTGCCAGGAGGCGACTTTGCCGTTCTGGGTATGCGGGTGGCAGAAGACGGAAGCTTCGCCTGGGTCGCGCGCAGGCCTCCGAAAGGCGAAGAGGTGTGGCGGAAACGTATGCCGGGCCTCGGCTACACGAATGGTTGGGGCATCGCTGCAGCCCACGGCAAGATTTACATAACCGGCCGTACCAAGAGCGGCGATGACGACGCGGGCTACAGGGTATTCGTCATGCGGCTCAACCCTGAAAACGGTGACATGGAATGGGGGCTCCGGAATTACGGCCGGACACCGTCGTCCGGGCGAGGTCTTGCGGTTTCCGGGGAGGGCAGCGCCGCCCGTCTCTACATCGCCGGCTGGACAGGCAATCCGCACGCCTCGTGGTGGGGCCAGATCGGTCCCAATGGCGATCTGTTATGGGAGCACTCTGATCCGCCAGCGAGGGGGACGTCAATGGGCGCCGCCGCAATAGCCTTGGCCGGCGACGGCACAGGCTTTGGTGTCGTCCGGGAAGATCAAGCCGACGGCAAGGTTTGGCTTACCCTCCAGAGGTTCACCTGACCCGAGGGTTAATCCCGATATCTATTCCGCCGACCTGGTATTGGCCCTTGCCAATGCTTACACGACGTGCGTTCCTGATCTCTTGTTGCGTGCCGAGTCGTTGTTGTGGGGGAGACATCAATGAACGTTGCACTCAAGGCCATCGTCGCAGGGTTTGTTTCCGTATCTTTGGTGGGGACGGGCGTCGGGCCGGCCTCCGCCGCGCCCGCCCACACACCTGTCAAGGCGGTTGCCGCTACGCCCCCGCCGCCGATTCAGGTGACGCCGGCCGCGTTACCACTCGCTCCCCCGCCCGCTGAGACCGACAAGCAGCGCAAGGAGCGGGAGAAGGCCGAGGCAAAGGCGCGCAAGCTAGCCCAGAGGGAAGCCGACCATGCCGCAAAGGAACTGGACAAGAAGCTTCACCCGGAACGGCATGAGGGTCGCAAGAAAGTGCTCGCCTGCGCTGCCGGCGCTGCAATCGGGATCGCCGCCGCCCTTCTGTTCCGGGGACGCAAGCACAACGGCGTGGGCGACGTCATTCTCGGCGGCATCGCCGGCTGCGCCGCGGGATGGGCACTCGGCGGCGCCCTGAGGGGAGACGACTCCCAGCGGCTCGACGCCTTCGTCAACCACGACGTCGCGATGCGCGACGAAAACACGGTGCGCGCCTGGAAGGCGCCGAATTCCGGCGAGACGATCCTGATCCAGCCGATGGACGCGGGCTACAAGCCCATCCAGGCGGTGTTCACCCTCGCGCCCGGCGTCGACACGCCGCAACCGGGCGTGGTGATCCTCGCCCATCCGATGCGCGCGACGACCGCGCTGCGGCTGCGCAGCGGTCCCGACGGGTCGGCCAATGCCAATGTCGTCGGCACCTTCGCGCCCAACGAGATCGTGCAGATGATCGCGCAGACGGCCGATCGGAAATGGGCGCTGATCGGCGTCGACAATGTCGTCGTCGGCTACGCCTCCACCGCCTATCTCTCCTCCTCGCTCGCCCTTCCCGCAGAAGCGCCGATCCACTTCGCGGCGATGAAGCCGCCGGCCACGGCGCCGGTGAGGCGTGCCCGAGGCAAGGCGCCTGCGGCGACGCCGGCCCTCCGTCTGGCGGTGGCCTCGGCCCCGCCGCGGAGCGCCGTCGTCTTGGCGTCGACCTCCTGCAAGACGATCACGGCGTCGCACGGGTCGAATTCATCGACGCAGCAGCGTTGCGCCCGCGCCGACATGAGCTGGGCATAAGATTGAACGTGGGGACGTATACGGGGGGCGACGAATGTTGAAGGGGATCAGAGCTGTAGCCTTGCTGGCGGCGGCGGCCGTAGCGCTCGCGACGGGCCCGATTCTCGCGCAGGACCAGGAGGCGGTGTTCGATCCGGTGGTCAGCGCCACCGTGCGCATCGACGCCGTATCGACCGGCCGCCACGGCACCGGCTGGGTGATCGAGGGGGTCGACAATCAGAACCGCGCCGGCGCCGCGGTCATCGCGACCTCGTACAACATCATCGAAGGCTCCTCGGAGATTCTCGTCCATGAGCCGGGGTCGAACGAGCAATATCACGCCACCGTGCTCGGTACCGACAGCGACCGCAACCTCGCTTTCCTCGAGGTCAAGGACATTAAGGCGCGCGCGCTGACGCTGACCCGCACCGCTCCCAAGGTCGGCCGGCCGGTCTGGGCGACGGGCTACAGCAAGGCCGCGGACGAGGCCGAGGGCCCCAACCGGCTGGCGGTGAACGCGTCGCTGAAGGGGGGGCGCTTCTCGCGGGATCTACGCGGGCCAGTCAGCCTGGAATCCCGCGCCGACGTCAACCAGCTGGAGCACGACGCAACGCTGCTGCCTGGCTTCGAAGGGGGCCCGCTAGTGGACCGCTGCGCCCGGGTGGTCGGCGTCAACATGAAAAGCGGCGCCAAGCTGACTCACCGGGCCAATCTCCTGATTCAGGCTGCCGCGGGGGTAATGAACGCCCTCAAGGCCGACGAGGTAATCAAGGCGGCGCGGGACAAGGGTGTCGATATCACTGTAAAGGATGGCGAGGATTGCGGTGGCGGCTCGTCGGTGGCGCCCGCGGCTCCGGGTGCATCCGTCGCCACGGCGCAGCCGAACGGATCGGCGGCCGCTCCGGCCGCGTCGCAAGGATCCGCCGGCCGTCTCTGGGAGATGTTCCAATCGGGCTCGACAGCGCTGCTGCTGGCGCTCGCTGGCCTACTCGGCCTCATCGCCCTCGGCTTCGGTGTCTACACGCTGACCCGCCGGCAGGCGGCCCAGGCGACTGGGTGGGAGCCCGTGCCGGCGGCCCCCGCGGCGGACCCCCAGCCCCCACGTGAGACGCCGTCCCGCGCTCCCTCCTCCATCCCACCCGCCGCCGGCGAGACAAAGGTACCCGTTTCGACGCTGCGGCTGACCGGCCGCGGCCCGGGCGGCGACCCGATCGAGCTCAGCTTCTCGAGCGGCGCGCTCCCGAAGGGCGGCGCGATGATCGGCGTCGGCGCCAATGCGGACGCGCGAATCCCGGACGATCGCGCCGACCACCGGGTGTCGCGCCTCCACGCCCGAATCGGTTATGACGGGCGCCATTTCACGATCGAGGACAATAAGTCGCTCAACAAGACCTACGTCGGCGGCAAGGCGATCGACAGCCATACGCCGACGCCGCTCGTCAACGGCGAGCGCATCAAGCTAGCCGACGTGGAGCTTTCGGTGAGTATCAGCTGACGCAGCAGCAGCGAGGAGGCAGGAAGATGGGGACGACGCTGATTGGCGAGGCGCCGCGTCCGGAGCGGGCCAAGGGAACTACGCTGGTGGGGGCCCCTTCCGGCGGCACGCGCCTGGCGGCACCGGTCACCGAGACAGGGATCGGGACGGGTGCTGGGGCGGAACGTGCCGGTCTCGGCCCGGTCGTTGGCTGGCTGGTCGTCGTTGACGGGCCGGGCACCGGTCGCTCGGTGCCACTCGGCTACGGCATGAACATCGTTGGGCGCGGCGCGCACAACCGGGTGGTGCTTGACTTCGGGGACCAGCAGATTTCCGAAGAAGACCATTTTCGCATCGCCTACGACCGCAAGAACCGGCGCTTCCACCTCGTGCCGGGCCGCGGCACCAACCTCGTCTATCTGGAAGGGGCGCCGCTGCTCACTCCGGTCGAGCTCACCGGACACCGGGACATCAGGGTCGGATCGAGCGTCATACGTTTCGTCCCATTCTGCACATCGGATTGGGATTGGCCGGACCGCGACGGGGCGTGACGCGCGCGACGATGTCGCCCGCGCTCGGCCACGGCGCGCGCTGGAGCATCGCCACCGCGCAGGTCGTCGGCACGCGCCCCGAGCAGCAGGACGCCCACAGCCGCTGCGGCATCCGCCTCGACGACGGCGAGGTCGCGTCCGTGGTCCTGGTCGCCGACGGAATGGGCGGCGAGGCGGGGGGCGCGTTGGCGGCGGAGACGGCGGTGCAGGCGTTTGTCCAAGCCTGCCAAGACGGCACCGTTTCCGACATCGCGCTGCGCCTACGCGACGCGACGTTGGCGGCCAATGCGGCGGTCGGCGGCCGCGCGGCCGGCGATCCGAGCCTCGCCGGGATGGGCTGCACCCTCGTCGCGCTCGCCCTCGGGCGCGGTCGGGCTTGCTGGGTCAGCGTCGGCGACAGCCTGTTGCTGCGCCTCCGCGGCGACGCGATCGAGCGGCTCAACGCGGACCATTCGATGGCACCTGCGCTTGATGAGGCCGCGCTGTCCGGCGAGATGTCCTTCGAGGAAGCGGCGGCGCATCCACAGCGCAGCGCGCTCCTCTCGGCCCTCACCGGGCGTCCGCTATCGCTGATGGACGAGCAAAGCGTGCCGCTCGCGGGCGACGACATTTTCATTCTAGCGACCGACGGCCTGCTGACACTAAGCCGGGGGGACATTGCCGCCATAGCGCACTGCGCCGGGAATCCCGTTGCGATAGCCCCGTCACTCGTCGCCGCGGTCAATGCGCGGGAGCGTGACGACCAGGACAATTGCACAATCGTCGCCGTTCGCGGCGCCTCCGCGTACGCACCGCGCCGCTCGCGAAAAGCAGGCTTGCTACTGTTGGGGCTTGGCGCGGTTCTCGTCGCGGCACCCGCCTCGACCCTACTGTGGCGCGGCTCCGCCGACAAAGCTGCGCCGAAAGCGGCCCGGCCCGCAGAGCTGGATACCGGCCGGCCCGGGCCACGGTCCACCGCCGCGAGCACCAAGGCGAAGGCGCTGAAACCCTCGGCACCAACGGCGCCGACAGACAGGCACCGGAAACGGCTGAGGCCGAAGCACGCAGCGGACAAGAAGGCAGATGCCGTTCCCGCCACCTAACCCATGTGCCGCTCCGACCGGCGCCGTCGGATTTCCGCGCCCCGGGCCTGTCCCGACAAGCGCGTTAGGCCAGTGAGTTGCAACAGATAGAACAGAGCACAATTTGTCGGAATGGGCATTGAAGGTCACGGAGGACTCCTAATCAGCGGTCGCCGGTTCGAGCCCCTGTGCGTCCACTATGCATTGATGACTTGGCGGAAGTGAACCCGCCCTTCCGCCATTTCGGAGCAGCGCGGAAGGGCAGCGGACGGCGGTTTGCGAGCCTCGCCGTTTGACGCTCGCCCTTCACTCGAGCTGCAGCGGTCTGAGACCGGACCGGCGCGGCCTTTGCCGAACTCTCGAACAGACAATTTCCAGGAATGCAGCTAGAGTCCCGATTCAAGCGCGGGGCCCACCGCCAGCAAGCGAGTCTAGTACCTCGCAAGCATGACCAGGAGGAACTTATGATCGCACTTCTTCCGATCGCAGCCGTCACCGCGGACCTGTCGCAGACGATTACCGATCCCGCCCATCGCCGCGCCGCACAACAATGCCAGGCGAGTCTCGCCCGGGAAGCGGGAGGGGAAGTTTCGAACCTGACCGTCACCGAATTCCACCGAATCGGCCGGACTATCCTGGTGAAGGGAACGATGAGCGTGCTGCGACGGCCGGCGGCGCGGCCGGGCGAAATGACTCCCGACCACATCATCAATCTGGGCTACGCCTATCAATGCCGGCTGAACGGACGCGCGGCGCCGCGGATCAGGATCTCGCCGCTCGCCGACTGATCGGCCGTGAAGGCTTCGCCGCTGTCCCAGGCTATCGTCGCAAATAGGCCCGAAACGGGCTAAGCGAATGCTTGCATTTGGAAATTTCTCTGTCAGCATCCCGGTTGCGGTCGTCCTGACCGCATGGAGGGACTGATATGCACTTGAGGAAATGGGGGCTTGCCGTCCTCGCGCTCGCTTGCGGCGCCATGACGGCTTCGGTGGCCGGTGCGGAGCCGCCGGAGAAGAGCGGCAACATCTTTCACAAGGCCGTGTGCGGCCATGGCAATCCGCACGATACCGCGCGCTGCCACGCGCATGTCGTCACCGACGCGCAGGGCGATGAGGCCGATGCGGCCGCCACGCCCAACGCGGTGCCGGCGGGCTATGGTCCCGCCGACCTGCGTTCCGCCTACAACATCACCACCGACGGCACGACGACGATCGCGATCGTCGATGCCTATGGCTATCCTACCGCCGAGCAGGATCTCGCGGTCTACCGGTCGCAATACGGCTTGCCGGCCTGCACCACCGCAAATGGCTGCTTCCGCAAGGTCAACCAGAGCGGGCAACAGACCAATTATCCGAAGACGGATACCGGCTGGTCGCAGGAATCGGCGCTCGATCTCGACATGGCGAGCGCCATGTGCCCGGGCTGCAAGCTGGTGCTGGTGGAAGCCACCACCCCCTCCTTCGCCAATCTCGCGGCCGGCGTCCGCACCGCCGCCGGCATAGCGGGGGTGACGGTCATCTCGAACAGCTATGGCGGCACCGAGACCGGCTCGACCAGCTACGAGCCGTCCTACAACCAGCCGGGCAAGGCGGTCACGGTCTCGACCGGCGACAGCGGCTACGGCGTCCAGTTCCCCGCTTCCTCGCCGCATGTCATCGCGGTCGGCGGCACCCATCTCGTCCGCGCCGCCAATGCCCGCGGCTGGAGCGAGACGGCGTGGACCTCGGGCGGCAGCGGCTGCAGCACCGTCTATGCCAAGCCGGCCTTCCAGACCGATCCGCAATGCGGCAATCGCATGGAAGCCGACGTCTCGGCGATCGGCGACCCCAATACCGGCGTCGCCGTCTACGGCCCCACCACCCGCAGAGGCTCGGGCTGGATGGTGTTCGGCGGGACCAGCGTCTCGGCGCCGCTGATCGGCGGCATTTACGGCGTCACCGGCCACAGGCCGACCGGCGCAAGCGGCATCTACACCAATGCCAGCCAGCTGAACGACGTCACGAGCGGCACCAACGGCACCTGCGGCGGCACCTATTTCTGCTCCGCGGGCGTGGGCTATGACGGTCCGACCGGGCTCGGAACGCCGAACGGTACCGGCGCTTTCTAGGCCGATGAGGAGGAGCGGGCCGCGATTCGTCGCGGCCCGCTCATTCTCTCCGCAAATACCAGGCATCGCGCGGTCGGCGGGGAGCACTCGTCGCCCAACCCGGTCGCCCGCCGGAAGGCAGCGCCCGCGGACTCGTTGAATATCTTGCCCGGGAATCGGGCGGGCGCGCCCTGGCGGGGGCCGACCTAGAAGCCCATTCCGCCCATGCCGCCGCCGCCGGACGTCGCGTCGGGCTCTCCCTCCTCGGCCAGTTCGGCCACGGCCGCTTCCGTCGTCAGCAACAGCCCCGCAACCGAGGCTGCGTCCTGGAGGGCGGAGCGAACCACCTTGGTCGGGTCGATCACGCCGGCCGCGACGAGATCCTCATAGACCTCCGTCTGGGCGTTGAAGCCGAAGGACTGGCTGTCCTGGTCCATCAGCTTGCCGGCGACGACGGCGCCATCATGGCCGGCATTCTGCGCGATCTGGCGCAGCGGCGCCTGCAGCGCCTTGCGGACGATATCGATGCCGCGGGTCTGCTCGTCATTGACGCCTTCGACGCCGTCCAGCGCTCTCGAGGCATAAAGCAGCGCCGTCCCGCCGCCGGCGACGATCCCTTCCTCGACCGCGGCGCGGGTGGCGCTCAGCGCGTCGTCGACGCGGTCCTTGCGCTCCTTCACCTCGGTCTCTGACGAGCCGCCGACCTTGATGATCGCCACGCCGCCGGCGAGCTTGGCCAGACGCTCCTGGAGCTTCTCCATGTCATATTCGCTGTCGGAGCGCTCGATCTGGCCGCGGATCGCGTCGACCCGGCCCTTGATCGCTTCCGAGGTGCCGGCGCCGTCGACGACCGTCGTCTTGTCCTTGTCGATGGTGACGCGCTTGGCCTGGCCGAGCATGTCGAGCGTCACGGTTTCGAGCTTGATGCCCAGATCTTCGGTGATGACCTGGCCGGCCGTGAGGATCGCCATGTCCTCGAGCATCGCCTTGCGGCGATCACCGAAGCCCGGCGCCTTGACCGCCGCGACCTTGAGGCCGCCGCGCAGCTTGTTGACGACGAGGGTGGCGAGCGCCTCGCCCTCGATATCCTCGGCGATGATCAGCAGCGGACGGCCCGACTGGGCGACCGCTTCCAGGATCGGCAGCATCGCCTGGAGGTTGGAGAGCTTCTTCTCATGGAGCAGGATGTAGGGCTCGGAGAGCTCGACCTGCATCTTCTCGGCGTTGGTGATGAAATAGGGGCTGAGATAGCCGCGGTCGAACTGCATCCCTTCGACGACTTCGAGCTCGAACTCGAGGCCCTTGGCTTCCTCGACCGTGATCACGCCTTCCTTGCCGACCTTGTCCATCGCCTCGGCGATCTTCTCGCCGACGACGGTGTCGCCATTGGCGGAGATGATGCCGATCTGGGCGATCTCATTGTTGCCGGAAACGGGCTTGGAGCGCGCCTTCAGATCCTCGACCACCCTGGCGACGGCGAGATCGATGCCGCGCTTCAGGTCCATCGGGTTCACGCCGGCGGAGACGGACTTCATCCCTTCCCGAACGATCGCCTGGGCCAGCACGGTGGCGGTGGTGGTGCCGTCGCCGGCATGATCGTGCGTCCTCGACGCGACGGAGCGCAACATCTGCGCGCCCATATTCTCGAACTTGTCCTGGAGATCGATCTCCTTGGCCACCGTCACGCCATCCTTGGTGATGCGCGGCGCTCCGTAGCTCTTGTCGAGCAGCACGGTGCGGCCCTTGGGGCCCAAGGTCACCTTCACCGCATTGGCGAGGATGTCGACGCCGCGGGTGATGCTTTCGCGGGCGTCTCGTGAGAATCTGACGTCTTTGGCTGCCATGGTCTTCTTCCTTATCTGGTTTCAGCGTCTCGACCGGCGATCGGGAGACGAAAGCGCGCGGCACCCGGAGCAAGGGTGCCTGTGGAGATCAGCCGAGGATGCCGAGGATGTCGGCTTCCTTCATGATCAGAAGGTCCTCCCCATCGAGCTTGACCTCGCTTCCCGACCATTTGCCGAACAGGATCCTGTCGCCCGCCTTGACGTCCAGAGGCGTGACGGTGCCGTCCTCGGACCGGGTCCCGGTGCCGATCGACACGATCTCGCCTTCCTGCGGCTTTTCCTTGGCGGTGTCTGGGATGATGATGCCGCCGGCGGTCTTCTCGGCGGCTTCGATCCGGCGCACGAGCACCCGGTCGTGCAAAGGGCGGAATGTCATGATCTGCTGTCCTCACGCTGGGCCACGACGGAGACGTCGCACTCACAAGCGGTAGCCAGCGCTGCCAATTTGCGGTTTGGCACTCTCCAGGGTGGAGTGCCAACGGACAGCATGTGGGCGCAAAGCCGAGGCGGGTCAAGCCGGTAGCCCGGGCCGCGGAGGTCGCCCGTTCTACTTTCGGCGCTTCCGGGCCGCATAGCGGGCGTCCCGCGCCGCCTTGCGTTCCGCCTCCGTCGGCGGAGCGGGACTTGCCTCCTCGGCGGCCCGAACCTCGGCCTGCTCTGTTTCGGCCTCCTCCGCCGCCTTCTTTTTGGCCGCGCGCTTCTCGCGTTCCTTCGCTTCCCGCGCCTGCCGGGCCGCCTGGCGCTCGGCCACCACCGCCTCGTCCATCGCAGGCTTAGCCCGCAGCCGATCCAGCGCCTTCTGCTTCGCCTCGGCCGCAGCGTCGATGCGATCCTGAAAGCCCGGAACCTTGTAGGAACTCATGTCTTCGCTTCTCCTGCCCTCGAAATCCTTGCCGACGTCCAATGGCACTGGAAACGGACGGTCGGCAATGGCCGTTCCCGCCATGGAACGCAAACCGATCACCCCCCAATCGAAGAAGCTAACCGGCGTGCAGGAGCAGCGCTCGCATGAGCGGAAGCGCGTGCTGATCGGGGCGACGCGCTTCCGCGTTCAGATGCATCCTGTCGCCGGGGCCGCCATTCCTCGGCCGGCATCCGGACCAGCTACAATCCGAAGACCCGGCAGGGCGCAATCGGGCTAGCTCAGCGCCGATTTCTCATGGCTGCTCAGCCAGAAAGCCGGCTATGCGGGCGGCCCGCCGCCGGTGGCGGCACTGACCAGCGCGCCCGGCGCGCGTAACCGCCGGTAGGCGACGGGATCTGGCCGGGCCGGGGGCTTCACCGGCCTCGCGGGCCGGGGTGCGCCGACACCGCCAGCATCGAGACGATTCCGGTCACCATCATGATCGCCACCATCAGCGCGCTGAGCCCATCGTCGACCTGCCGGGCGAGCCAGGCGTCGAGCAGCCAGGCGCTCAGCAGCGCGGCGGAGAGGAGGAGGCCGCCGGTCAGGACGGAGCGCAGCCGGCGCCGGGTCGGGGTCCGAAATGCGATCGCCGCGGCGTCCACGATCGCGCGGACGGCGGCCAGATCCCGTTCCGAAAGGCCGGCGCGAAGCAGCATTTTGTCCTCGGCGAAAGACAGGCCCGCCCCCTCCAGCCGGTAGAGCAAAGCATAGCGCCTCAGGGCCTCGAACCGGTCGCCGGCAAGGCGCGACGGCTGGCGGAAGCCGAAGAAGGTGCCGAGCCATGTCCGGGCGCTCGTCACGGTCAGCGACCCTCGACCGTCGGTGCGCGACACCAGGATCGCGCCGCGATCCACGAGGCTCAGGGCGCCCGCGGCATCGTCGTTCGCGGCGGCGGCCGCCGGCAAGCGCAAGCGCGTTCGATCCGCGATATCACTGGCCGGGGCCGGCATCGCGGCAAAACCCTGCGCGGACCCGGGCGGGGCGATCTTCACGATCATGTTCATGACGCGGCGCCCGCCGGGCTGTTCATTTCCCGGGGCGCATGGTCGCTCGTTCCGCCCTCCTCGTCGGGCGGAGGGATGCGAAGCGCCTCGAAGCGCCGCATGTGCAGCGACGACAGGAGCAAATGCGCCGTCGCGGCGGCGCGGCCGTCGGCATGATAGGCCGAATCGAGCTCCGCCCGCGCCCGCTCCTGATGATAGAGACGATCGTCCGCGACAGTCATTTCACACTTCCTTGCCTGACTGAGGTGAAGGGGGCTGCGCCGGCGCTCGCAATGGCGGCGGCATCGGTCTACCAGCCGCCGCCGAGCGCCCGGAACAGGTCGATCTGCGCCCGCGAGATGGCGGCGTCGGCATCGGCGACCTGCGCCTCGGCATCGGCGAAGGTCCGCTCTGAATCGAGCAGCTCGAGCGAATCGATCTGCCCCTCGCGCTGCCGCGCCCGCGTCACCCGCACCGCCGCCTCGGCTTCGTCTCGCGCCGCCTGCAACGCGGCGCGGCGGCGAAGCAGCTGCGAATAAGAAGAGAGGGCCGTCTCGGTTTCCTCGAGCGCCTTGAGGACGGTGCCGTCGAAGGTGGCGAGCGCGGCCTGCGTGTCCGCCTGCGCGCCGGCGATGCGGGCGCGGGCCGGCGCCGGGTTGATCGCCCAGCTGATCAGCGGGCCGAGCAGCCAGCGCAGCGCCCCGCCGGTGAAGAGATCGCCGACGCTCGCGGCGGTCGAGCCGAGCGAGCCCCCGAGCATGATCCGGGGATAGAGATCGGCGGTGGCGACGCCGATGCGGGCGGTGGCGGCGCCGAGGCGCCGCTCCGCCGCGCGGACG
>JAQGLF010000365.1 GCA_028293025.1 Alphaproteobacteria bacterium | reverse complement strand
ACCAAACGGAAGTAGCGTTAGGACCCTATTCGCGGCGCTTTGTGGGCGACGGAGACGACAGCCTGATTGTCCGCTTTCCACCCATTGCGGACGTTGCTTGTGATGAGCCGCGACGAATCTCGTCGCTGTCGCTACCGCGTATAAAGTCTCGGGTGGACGGGGAGGGGTGGCCGGTTCGGTTAACTAAACTCTAACATGTCGTGCCTAGAGCAAAGCCCCTGTCATATGGGGCGGCGCGTGCGCGAAATGTTCGACAAATCGATGCTGGGACTGCCGGTGCTGCTGTTCGCGGCATCCTGCGTGCCGGCCGCGGAAGCGGGACAAGGCGGCGCCCGCTTCGGGTCGCTGACGCCGGCGACCGCTGCCGCGCAGCCGCCGGTCCCCACCGCGACCGAGGAGCCGCCGCCGCCCGAGATCCTCGCCAAGGAGATCGCGCCGGGCGATCCGGCGCGGCCGTTCGACATCGGCCCGGCCAGCCATGACGACGTCCAGAGCGCCCTCGAATGCCTCACTGCCGCCATCTATTACGAAGCGCGGTCGGAGAGCGACGACGGCGAGCGCGCCGTCGCCCAGGTGGTGCTGAACCGCGTCCGCCATCCCGCTTTCCCGAAGAGCGTCTGCGGCGTCGTCTATCAGGGCTCGACCCGCTCGACCGGCTGCCAGTTCACCTTCACCTGCGACGGCTCGCTGAGCCGGCCGCGCCAGCCTTTCGCCTGGGCGCGGGCGCAGAAGATCGCGGCGGCGGCGCTGGCCGGCTACGTTTTCGGCCCGGTCGGCCTCGCCACCCATTATCATACCACCGCCATCCACCCCTGGTGGGCTGACGCCATGTCCAAGGCGGTGACGATCGGCGCCCATATCTTCTACCGGTGGAACGGCGCCTGGGGCGATCCCAGGTCCTTCCGGCGGCCCTATGTGGGCGCGGAGGCGATGGCGCAGAATGTTGGCGGCTGGGGCGCCGCCGCAGACGGCGCGGCCGCCGATCCCAATGTCCAGATCGTCTCCGGCGTCTCGATCCATCGCGGCGTCGAGCCCAGCCTCAGCCTTGCCTCGGGCGACGACGGGTCGACGGTGCGCATCCATCGCGCCGGCGCCCGTTCCGCCCCGATCGTCCTGGCCGCGGCCAGCGCTCCGGCGCCGTCCTATGCCGTGGAGGGGGTTCGGATCCATCGCGCCGGCAACGAGGAAGCGCCCGCTGCGCAGGCCGAGTCCGGCGGCCCCATCGCTTCAGCGCCGGTGCGCTGAACCCGAAGCCTGACCGCGACCGAGCTAGCGGCGGCCGCCGCGCATTGCCGCGTCGAGGCTCCAGGGGCCCGGCCCGGCGGCGCTCAGATAGAGGAAGACGAAGCAGAACAGGATCGCGGCATCGCCGCCGTTGATCGCGGGGAAGGGCGATTTGGGCGCGTGGAACATCCAGTAAGCCACCGCCATCTCGCCGGCGAGGAGGAAGGCCGCGGGGCGCGTCAGCAGGCCGATCGTCACCAGCAGGCCGCCGCACAGCTCGAGGATCCCGCCGAACCAGAACAGGGTGAAGGGCGCGATCGCCGGCATTCCGGGCATCGGCGGCGGGAAGCCGAGCAGCTTCTGCGCACCGTGTTCGAGAAAAGTGAGGCCGGCAACGATCCTCAGTAGGCTCAGCAGCAGCGGCGTCCAGCGCTCCGGCAGTCCCCAATCGCGCATCCTTGGCCTCCTTCCAGCTCGTCGCATCCGCCTATCATGGAAGACGCGGCGCCGGAAGCGATGCCACTGGCCCCGCGCGCTTTTCTGGGGCAGAAAGCGAGGGGACGATGGCCAGCCCGCGCAATCATTATGCCATATTGAACGTCGCACCGGACGCGGAGCCGGTGGTGATCGAGGCCGCCTATCGCGCGCTGATGAAGAAATATCATCCCGATCAGGGAATGCCGGCGGGGAAGAGCGGGCCAAGCGCCACCGACATCAACAACGCCTTTGCCGTGCTGCGCGACCCGCAGCGGCGGTCGGAATACGACCATCGCGAATGGACGCGGTCGCAGGCGATCCAGCTCGCCCAATACCAGCAGGCGCTGCCGCAGCCGCCCCGCCCCTCGAACTTCTTCGGCTGGGGCGGCTGGCTGGTGGCGTCCTTGCTCGCCGGCGCGATCGGCATCATCGCCAGCCAGAGCGTCGGCGTTCCGCCGCTGCCCAAGGCGGAGACGGCCAAAGCCGCTTCCCTGTCCGGGCCCGATTTCCGCAGCCAGCCGAGCATGTCCGAGCCGCCCGCCCCGGCCGAGCTTGCGCAGATCCGCGCCGATGCCCTGCTCGGGCGGTCCGCAAGCCCAAGCGAGGCAGCGGCGGCCCATCGTCTTCGAATTCCCCGCTCCGTCCGCAGCCACGTCAATTTCCGCAGACGCGGCGCGTCCTCGGCCGTTTCGGCCGACAAGGATTTCGTCGAGCGTCACGGCGGCATCTACTGAGGCGCCGGCTGGAAGATCGTCAGCCGCGGGTTCCGCAGGGGATGCGGCAGGGCTGGACCGGGGCCGGGGGCTGGGACGGCCGTTCGCCGAAAGCGCGATCGACCTGGGTGGCGAAATCCTTGTCCGACCGCCTATAGCCTTTGGCCTCGAGGCAGTCATAGGCATGGTAGAGCGCGGCGATCGGGTCCATCCAATATTTGTGACGGGCCTGCTTGGTGCAGAAGCCGATGTCGGCCTGCTGCTCGGCGAGCGTCTTGCTCGGATTGCTGACCTGGGCGGCGCAGGCGGCGAGAGCTACGAGCAGGACCCCAAGCAAAAGGGGCGGCAGGAGAGGCGGTAGGAGCTTCATCGGGTCGTTCCGGGCGGGCCTGTCACGCGCTTGTCGCATTGCCGGCGCGGCTTCGCAATGGCCGCCATGGCTTCGAGGGACCCGCAGTGCGGGGGCGGGCCTGAGCCTCTGTTCTTCCGCGCCGGCCTTGCCTATCAAGCCGGAGCAGGAAGAGGGGGAGCGGCATGGACCTGTTCGCGCGCAAGGCGGTGGTGGCCGATGAGGACATGCCGGCCGAGCATCGGCTGAAGCGCAGCCTCGGCTGGCCGCATCTGATCGCGCTCGGCGTGGGCGCGATCGTCGGCACCGGCATCCTCACTTTGACCGGCGTCGGCGCGGCCAAGGCCGGACCCGCCGTCATCCTTTCCTTCGCCATCGCCGGCCTGATCTGCGCCTGCGCCGCGCTCGCTTACGCCGAGATGGCGACGATGATCCCGGCCTCGGGCAGCGCTTACACCTACACCTATGTCGTCATCGGCGAGCTGATCGCCTGGATCGTCGGCTGGAGCCTGATCCTCGAATATTCCCTGGTGGTGAGCGCGGTGGCGGTGGGCTGGTCGGGCTATGCCGCGCCCTTGCTGCACGATTCGATCGGCTTTCCATTGGCGTTGGCGCAGGGACCGGAGCTGGGCGGCATCCTCAACCTGCCGGCGATCTTCATCATCGCCGTCGTCGCCGGGATGCTGATCTACGACACGAGGGAGAGCGCGACCGTCAACGCGATCCTCGTGCTGGTGAAGATCGTCGCCCTCATCGTCTTCGTCGCGGTGGCGCTGCCATACTTCAAGGAAAGCAATTTCCACCCGTTCATGCCTTACGGCTTCCCGAAGCACGTGGAGATCGGGCCGGACGGCAAGCCGATCGAAGTGGGCGTGATGGCCGCGGCAGCGATCATCTTCTTCGCATTTTACGGCTTCGACGCGATCGCGACTGCAGCCGAGGAAACCAAGAATCCGGGCCGCGACCTGTCGATCGGCATCGTCGGGTCGATGGTCGCCTGCGTGCTCATCTACATGGCGGTGGCGGGGACGGCGGTCGGCGCCCTCGCTTACGGCCGCTTCGCCAACAGCCCCGAGCCGCTCGCCCTGATCCTGCGCGAGATCGGCCGCCCGTGGGTCGCCCGCTATCTCGCCTTGTCGGCGGTGATCGCGCTGCCGACGGTGATCCTCGCCTTCTTCTACGGCCAGAGCCGGATCTTCTTCGTCATGGCGCGGGACCGGCTGCTGCCGCCGGGGCTTGCGCGGGTCTCGGCGCGCGGCACGCCGGTGCGGATCACCCTCTTCACGGCCGTAATCGTCGGCGTGCTGGCGGGGCTCATCCCGCTGTCGGAGCTCGCCGCCCTCGCCAACGCCGGGACGCTGACCGCCTTCATCGCCGTCTGCGCCTGCATGCTGATCATGCGCTGGCGCCGGCCCGATGCGGAGCGGCGATTCAGGACGCCTCTGGCCTGGCTGATCGGCCCGTTCGGTATCCTCGGCTGCCTCTATCTGTTCTACAGCCTGCCGCGGACGACCCAGATCTACTTCCTCTGCGCGCATGTCGTCGGGCTCCTCCTCTATTTCGCTTATGGCTCGCGGCGCAGCGTCGCCGGATCGGCGAGCCCTTCATGATCGGCCGAATCCTCCTCGCCCTGCTGCTCTGCCTCGCCGCGCCGGCCGCCGCGCAGCCGCCCGGACCGGCACCGGCGACCGTCCGTGTGCTGCTCCACACCAGCGCCGGCGATATCCTCGTCGCGGTCGAGACGCAGCGGGCGCCGGTCACCGCCGGCAACTTCCTTCATTATGTCGACACGCGGCGGCTCGACGGGACCGAATTCTACCGGGCGATGCACACCGGCGCCGACGCCGGCCTCGTCCAGGGCGGCGTGCGCGATCCGCGCAAGCTGTTCCCGCCGATCGCCCATGAGCCGACCAGCCGCACCGGGCTTAGCCATGTCGACGGCGCCTTGTCGGTGCCGCGCTTCGCTGTCGGCACGGCGCAGGGCGATTTCACGATCATGGTCGGGAACCAGCCCTATCTCGACGCGGGCCCCGGATCGGCCGGCGACGGGCTCGGCTATGCCGTGTTCGGCCGCGTCGTCGAAGGCATGGACGTGGTCCGCCGCATCCTCGGCGCGCCGACCTCGCCGACCGAAGGGGAGGGGGTGATGCGCGGCCAGATGCTGTCGCCCCGCATCCAGATCATCACCGCGCGCCGCGTCCCCGCGCCGCGCTGAGGCTCAGGCGGGGACGAAGCGCCCTTGGGCCTCGTCGCAGAGGTAGAGGATCCCGTCGGAGATCGAGAAGACGGCGCCGTGGAGCCTCAGGTGGCCGTCCTCCTCGCGCTCCTTGACCCAGGGGAAGGTGCGCAGGTTTCGGAGCGACACGCGCACGCCCTCCATCTCCATCGCCTGGAAGGCGGCGCGGTCGAGCATTGGATGCTCGGCCCGCACCTTGTCCCGCGCTTCGTCGAGCAGATCGAGCCAATGGGCGATGAAATGGCCTTCGCCGTCGCGCGCCGCTTCGAACTGGCCAGTCAGCGAGGCGGCGCAGCCGCCGCAAAAGCCGTGGCCCATGACGAGGATCTCCTTCACCTCCAGCTGGGTGACGGCGAATTCGAGCGCGGCCGAGACGC
>JAQGLF010000304.1 GCA_028293025.1 Alphaproteobacteria bacterium | reverse complement strand
TATTTGAAGAAGCCGTCATAATTGCAGGTGATGGTGCCGGCGCCGATATTCGCCCCCTCCCCCACGTCGGCGTCGCCGAGATAGGAGAGGTGGTTGGCCTTGGCGCCCTTGCCGAGCCGGGTTTTCTTGACCTCGACGAAATTGCCGACCCGCGCTTTCTCGCCGATCTCGGCCCCCGGGCGGAGGCGGGCGAAGGGGCCGATTTTGGCGCCGGCGGCGACGCTCGCCCCTTCGAGATGGGAGAAAGCGCGAATGCGGGCATTCTCGCCGATCCGCACGCCTGGGCCGAAGACTACGTTCGGCTCAACGATCGTGTCGCGGCCGATCTCGGTGTCGAAGGCGAACCACACCGTCTCCGGCGCGACCAGGCTCACGCCCTCCGCCATCGCCCGGGCGCGGCGCCGACGCTGCCACAGCGCCTCGACCTCGGCCAGCTCGGCGCGGCTGTTGATGCCGGAAACCTCGTCCGGACCGGTCTCGATCACCGCCGAGCGGCGGCCGATTGCGGCGGCGAGCATGACGATGTCCGGCAGGTAATATTCGCCGGCCGCATTGTCGTTCTCGACGCCGGAAAGGAGCGGCCAGAGGTCCTCGGAGCGGACCGCCATCAGCCCGGAATTGCAGAGGCCGACCGCCCTCTCCTCCGCAGTCGCATCTTTATGCTCGACCATCCTGAGGATCGTGCCGTCGCCTTCGGCGATGATCCGGCCGTAGGTCAAGGGATCGGCCGGCCGCGAGGCGACGACCACCGCCACCGGCGCATCCGGCGCGTTCAATCGGGCGAGCATGTTCTTCATCGTCGCCGTCTCGACCAAAGGCGTGTCGCCGTAGAGGATGAGGACGTCGCCGGTGAAGCCGGCCAGCGCCTCCTCCGCCTGGCGGACGGCATGGGCGGTGCCGAGCTGCGGCTCCTGGACGACGACGCTGCCGCCGCGCCCCTCGACCAGAGGCGCGACCTGGTCGCGGCCGGCGCCGACCACCACCACCACCCGCTCGGGCGACAGCGCCTCGACCGAAGCGATGAGATGGGCGAGCATCGGCCGGCCGGCGAGCGGATGGAGGACCTTGTGCAGGTCCGATTTCATCCGCGTTCCCATGCCGGCGGCGAGGATGATGGCGGCGACGGATCGGCTGGTCGTCATAGCCGCGCCTGTCGCACGGAAATGTTGAAACTTCCACCGTTCGTCGGCAGGCGGCGGGCCATGGCCTCGATCCCCTCCGCCCCCTTCGATGTGGTCGCCTTCGATCTGGACGGCACGCTTGCCGATACCGGCCCCGACCTCGCCGCGGCGCTCAACCATGCCTTGGCGCGGCTGGGGCGGCCGGAGGTGCCGGTCGAATCGGTGCGCCACCTCGTCGGCCACGGCGCCCGCGCCTTGCTGCGCCGCGGCCTCGCCGTCACCGGCGAGGCGCCGGAATCGCTGGTCGAGGCGGGCTTTCCGCTCTTCATCGATTACTATCGCGACCATATCTGCATCGGGACCCGCGTTTATGACGGGATCGAGCCGGCCCTGGACGCGCTGGCGGCGCGGGGCGTCAGGCTCGCGCTTTGCACCAACAAGGCGGAAATGCTGACCTTCGCCTTGCTCGACGCGCTGGGCTGGCGCGGCCGGTTCGACGCCGTCGTCGGCGGCGACACCCTGGCGGTGCGCAAGCCGGACCCTGCACCCCTGCTCGAAGCGGTGGCGGGGGCCGGCGGCGGCCGCGCCGCCTTCGTCGGCGATTCGATCACCGACGCCGACACCGCCCGGGCAGCCAGTTTGCCCTTCGTCGCCGTCAGCTTCGGCTTCTCCGACCGACCGGTCGAAAAGCTCGGCGCGGATGCGGTGATCGACGATTATCGGCAGCTCAGCGCCGCGCTGGCAGGGCTGCGTCCTTCGCCGCGCTGACGACCTGGCGTTGCGCGTCGGGCCGGAAGTGCCTGTCGAGGAAGCGGTTGAGCGCCGTCATCAGCAGGTGGAATCGCGCGGCTTCGGGAGGCGCCCCGGGGGCGAGGCCGCGTTTCCAGCGCTCCCGCGCGCCGGCGGCGTTCTCGCCCGCGGCGAAGAAAGCCCCCGCCTGGCCGATCAGCATTTTGGCCTTGGCGATCGTCCCCTTGGCCTCGTCGAGGCCGACCGCGCCCTCCTCGTAACGCTCGAGCAGGGTGCAGCGGAAGCGGCGGCAGGCCGGCGGCCGGCCTTCGTAGACCGAGCATAATTGTCCGCGCAGCATCGCGCAGGGCTGGCGGAAGACCAGGCCGGTCTCGCGGCGCACCACCTCCAGCCCGAGCGCGGCGACGGCCCGCGACTCCGCCTCCGTTACCGGCACGGTGTCGAACAGAGCGCCGCTGCAGCAGAGCGCGCAGTCGGTGCAGAGCAAAGCGGCGCCGTCGGGCGGGGAGAGACTGCTTTCGACCACAAGCCCTTGATAGAGCAGGCCGGGTTGCGCGCAAATGGCCGCGCTTCCGGCCGTTCCCGCGCTCTGCTATACGCCGGTCTTCCGTCGTTTCCCCGGGGAGGAGCGCGTCATGAATATTTCCCGCAATTTACGCCTGCTGCTGGCCGCATCGGCGTTGAGCGCCTCTTCGGCCCTGATCGCGAGCGCGCCCAGCGGCGGCGGCGGCGGGTCGGCGCCGAGCATGTCCGGCCCGCAATATGACGCGGCCGCCGAATATCGGAAAGGCATGGAGGCGCTCCAGGCCGAGCATTATCCGGACGCCAAGAAAGCGTTCGAGCATGTGCTGACCGTCGCGCCCGAGGACGCCAACACCAATTTCCTCGCCGGCCTGGCCTCGGCCGGGGTCGGCGACCTCAAGGCCGCCCGCAAATATTACGAGCGTGCGGTGCACACCGACAGGGAGATGGTCCAGGCGCACCAGCAACTCGGCATCACCTATGCCAAGACCGGTGACAAGGCGAAGGCGCAGGCGGAGCTCGACCGCTTGAATGCGATGCAGCAGAAATGCGGCGCGAGCTGCGCCAAGGCCGCCGATATCGGCAAGGCGATCGAGGCTCTCGGCGCGGCCATGGCGAGCGCGCCGCAGGCCCGGCTGGAGACGCAGCCGAGCCTCCTCTTCGCCAGCGCAGCCGACGGCGACCGCGCCTATCTCGACGCGGTGAGCTTGATCAACGACCATCGCTACGAGGCGGCGATCGCCTCGCTCCAGGCCGCGAGGGCCGCCTTCGGGCCGCACCCGGACATCCTCACCTATCTCGGCTTCGCCAACCGCAAGCTCGGCCGCTACGAAATCGCCGAAGGCTATTACAAGGCGGCGCTGGCGGCGGCGCCGGGCCACCGGGCGGCGACCGAATATTATGGCGAGCTGATGGTCGAGCGCGGCGACAAGGCCGGCGCCGACCATATGCTGGCGAGCCTGGAGACTTCCTGCACCTTCGGCTGCGCCGAGGCGGACGAGCTGCGCCGATGGATCGACGCCGGGCACGCGCCCGCGCAATAAGCGCCGCCTTCGCTCTTCTGTTCGCGGCGGGAGCGGCCGACGCGCCCCGCATTCCGATCCGGGAAGCGCGCTGGCTCGCGCCGGCATCCCTGTTCGAGTCGCTGTCGCGCGAACCGGCCGAATGCCTGGTCGCGCCGCGCGATCCGGCGGAACGGCGGGCGGTCGCGATCGGCCGCGCCGCCTTCCGCGCGCCCTTGCTGCTCGGCGGCCAGGCGGCGCGCACCGGGATGAGCTGCGCGACCTGCCACAGGAACGGCCGCGGCAATCCCGCCTTCCTCTTTCCCGGCCTGTCCGGCCCGCCCGGCACCGCCGACGTCACCTCCTCGCTGATGAGCAGCCATCGCGGCGACCATGTCGTCAATCCGAAGCCGATCCCCGATCTCGGCGGCTCGCCCGCTTTGCTCAGGGTGGCGCGCGATCCGGCGGATCCGGCGTTGGGACATTTCATCCATGGGCTGATCGCCGAGGAATTCGACGGGCCGGAGCCTTCGCCCGAAATCCTCGCCGGGCTGGCCGCCTATGTGCGGGCGCTGCGGCCGGAGGGCTGCGGCGGCGGGGGCACCGACCGGCCGATCCGGCTCGGCGAGCGGCTCGGCGAGGCCGAAGCGGCATTGGCTTTGGCGCGGGACGCGCGAGGCGAGACGCGGCGGCTGCTCCTCGCCGCCGCCCGCTCCACCCTCGGCGCGGTCGACGAGCGCTTCCGCCTGCCGGGGCGCGAACGGGACCGCGACGCCTTGCGCGCGGCGGACGCCGATCTCAGGGCGATCAGGGACGGCGGCGCGGGCTTCGAGGCCTGGGATCGCCTCTGGCCGGCGCGAAAGCGCCTCCTGCTCGCCGATGAGAACCGCTCGCTCTTCGTGCCCCGCCTGCTGCGGCGAGCACTGGCGCAGCATTAATCCCACCCGTTCGGGCTGAGCCTGTCGAAGCCGTCCCTTCACCTGTTCAGCAGAAGAGAAAAAAGAAGGGAGGGCTTCGACGAGCTCAGCCCGAACGGCTTTTGTCTTTGACCGCCATCAGAACCTCAGCCCTGAGGCGACGAACCAGGCGATGGCGGCCGCGATGGTCGCTGCCAGGGCCGCGCGCCACAGCGGCGCCATGGCCGGTGCTTCGGTGTCCGCCCCGGCGCGCATCCTCCCGGTGACCATCGCCGCGGTCAGGTTTCGGCCGCGGGCGAGGTAGAAGAGGATGGCGCCGATATGCAGCGCCACCAGAGCGACGATCACCCAGAACAGCTTGTGGTGGATCCCCGCCAGCCAGCGGGCGGTGTCGAAATCGATGAGATAGGAGAGCGGTCCCGATTCGAGTCCGTCCTCGTCCACCGCGAACAGGCCGAGGCCGATCTGTGCGGCGAGCGCGGCGAGCATGGCAAGAACGCTCCAGCCGCCGAGCGGGTTGTGGCCGGGCGGAGCCGCGCCGCTTTCACCGCGCAGATAACGGACCACGCCGCCCGGCCCGCGCACGAAGGTCGCAAAGCGCGAGGGGCCGCTGCCGATCGCGCCCCAGATGAGGCGGAAGAGAAGCAGGCCGAGCAGGATATAGCCGGAGAGGCGGTGCCGTTCGAGCTGGTCGTGGGTCGCCGTCCACCAGGAATAAGGGATGAGCAGGGCCATCGCCCAGTGAACGAGGCGTGTCGGCGCGTCCCAGAGGCGGACCGGCGCGCTCCCCTCCTCCGCTGCCATTCGCCGGACGCTCAGCTGTCCTGGGTTTTGTAGGTCGTGTGGCACGCCTTGCAGGCGCCGCCGACCTGGCGGACGAGCGGGGTCAGCACGGCGGGATCGCCGCTATGCTTCGCGCCTTCGGCGAGGGCATGGGTGGCGGCAGCGAGAGCGACCGCCTTGGCGTGGAAATCGGCCGGCTCGGTCCAGATGCTCGCTTTGGCGCTCGTCTTCACGCCGCTGTCCGGGCCGCTGCCGGCCGGGAACCAGCCGGGGACCTGTTTCGCGAGCTTGTCGAGCTGCTCCGTGCCCTCTTTCAGCGCCTTCGCATCGGGGGCCGCGGCGTGGAGCTGGTCGTTAATCCCTTTGAAGGTGCGGCCGACCTGCTTCATTCCCATCTGCCGCGCGGGAATGGCGACATGAGGATCGACGGCGGCGGCGAGAAGGATGGCGCCAGCGGCAAGCAAGGCGGCGAAGCTGATCTGACGCATGAACTGGTCTCCGTATCCGGTGGCGCCGCGACTATGGCGGCGCGGGGCGTACTCCGCAAGCCGTGGATTAGGGGTTCGCCCGATGGCCTTTCCGCGCCTTGGTCCAGAGGTGGCGGGCGAGCATCGTCGGCGGCATTCTCAGCAAATGTGCGCGGGCGTAGAAGCCGAGGCGCAGCGCCGGCCGGGTCGCTCTGCCCCAGCCGTCGCGGGCGAGGAGGCGGGACTTGAACAAGGGATCGGCGCTGTCCCAGACGCGCCACCCCTCCGGCACCGGGGTACCGTAAAGGTCGTTGGCGAGGCGGCCCGCGCGCAGCACCGGCGCGAGCATCTGGTGGCGCGACGCGCGCTCGTGCAGCACGGGCCAGAAATCCGGCGCCGCGGCAAAATGGCGCAGCAGCCGGTCGATATCCCACAGGTTGCGGAGCCCCCCCGCCAGGTCGCCGTCGGCGAAGAGATGGGCGGCGGCGTGGACGATCATGTCGGCGGGCGAGAGCACCGCCAGCCCGCCTTCGAGCGCGAGGCTCGCAGCGATCAGGGCCGCGGCGTCGGGCCTGCGGCGGGCGGTGAGCGGGAGGATGGTGTGGTGGACGTCGATCATCCGGTCCCGCTCCTTGTGGATGAGCGGCGGCAGCTCGTGCATCCAGGTCCGGTAATAGAGGTCGTCGTAATCGTCATCCTTCACCCATTCCCAGCCATGAGCGAGCAAGGCACGCTCGACCTCCGGCAAGGCGGCGCGGGGAACGAGGATGTCGAGGTCGCCGATCGAGCGGCCGATGGCGGCGGGAAGGCCGGCGGCGACATAGGCCGTGCCCTTGAGCAGGATCACCGGAAGCCCGAGCGGCGCCAGCGCCCGCCGCGCCATCTCCGCCTCCCACAAAGCCTGGATGCGGCCCTGGACCGCATCGCGCCGGGCGGCGGCGAGGATCGCCTCGACCCTCGGCGGCACCTTCTGGCCCTCGAGCCGGAAGGCGAGGCTGCCGGCCAGGCTCTCGGCGCGGGCGACGGCGAGGAGCGCGGTCCAGTCGCCGACGCCGTTCGCGCCGGACGGATCGGCGAGCAGGCGGACGAGATCGCGCGCGGCGCTCATCCGAGCTTGTTCCACAATTGATCGACCAGCACGACCGCGGCCTCGGTGTCCGGATAGTCGATCGCCCGTGCCGGCACGCCGGTGACCAGGCCGGACAAAGCGGCGAAGCCCGGCTCGCCGAGCGCGACATAATTGGTCGAGGCCTGGGTCAGCCGCACGAATATTTCGGCGGAGCCGACCGGCCGGATTTCGGGCGCCAGATCGCGGCCGTAGCGCGGGAACAGGATCAAAGCGGGCCGCGCCGTCTCCGCCATGCGGGCGACGGCGTCGGCGCGCGGGCGGAGATGGCGGATCCTGCCCTTGGGCGTGCCGGCGAGAACCGGACCGAGCCGGTCCGGTTCGACGTCGCCGAACAGGGCCAGCGCCTCGTTCTTGAGGCTGATCGCGCGCGGAAAGGGATGGAGCGCGCCGGTTTCGAGGTCGACGAGCGCGAACTCGTCGCCGAGGAAGCGCCAGCCCCGCTCGCCGAGCAAGGCGGCGAGGGTCGACTTGCCGGCGCCGGAATGCCCGGTCATCAGCAAAGCCCGCCCATCCCGCTCGACCGCCGAGGCGTGGAGGAGGAGGAAGCGGCGCTGGCCGAGCGCCATCTGCAGGTTCATGCCCATTTCGGCGGCGAGCAGGCCGTGGGCGAGCGAAAGCGGCGCCGCGTCGGGCAATATGTAATCGCCGCGGATCGCCACCGACGGGCGGACGAAGCGCCTCCATGGCCGCTCCGCCTCGAGCCGAACGGTGAAATCCGCGACACCTTCCGGGGCCGGATATCCCCCATAGAGAAGGCGCAGCGCGTCGAGCGGCGCCCGCCAGTCGGAGCCGATGCGGAAAGCCACCGGCCCGATCGCGAGGTCGAGGCGGTGCCTCATGCGCGCCTCATGACTTGCGGACCAGCCCCGCCGCCTCCAGCTCAGCGAGACGCGCGGCGATCGCGGCCTGCGCATCCTCGGCCTCGATCTCGAAATCGGCCGAGATGCGCTCGGCGATCTCGGCCGCGTCCCCCGCTCGTCCCGCCAAAGCGTCGAGGATCTGCGGCGCCGGCGCGGCGAGGAT
>JAQGLF010000285.1 GCA_028293025.1 Alphaproteobacteria bacterium | reverse complement strand
CCGTGTTCGTCGGCCGCGGCGCCGAATATGTCGAGCGGGCGCTCAAGATCCTGAATGCGGAAGGGATCGCCATCGCGCTCGACGATTTCGGCACCGGCTACGCCTCGCTCTCCCACCTCAAGCAGTTCCCGGTCGACATCGTCAAGATCGACCGCAGCTTCGTCTGCGGGCTCGAGAACGATCCCGGCGACGCGGCGATCGTAGATGCGGTCACCAATCTCGGCCGGCGGCTCGGCAAGACCATCGTCGCCGAGGGCATCGAGACTCCCCGCCAGCATGCCTTGCTGCAGGCGGTCGGCTGCGACCAGGGCCAGGGCTATTTCTACAGCCGCCCGGCGCCGGCGGCCAAGGTCCCCGGCCTCGCCGCCGCCGACGCCCGCCTCCCGCTGCGCGCGGTCCGGCGCCGCAAGGGCTAGGGTCGGTCGCGATCGGGTTGAATCCCACCACCGTTCGGTGCTTTAGGTGGACGGTCTCGGGTCCCCAAAAGCGAAGTGCCCGGACATCGCTGCCCGGGCACCCGCGTGACGATCGAGTCGTCAGCCCCCTTGGTAAAAGGACTTCGGCCCGCACGCATTCCCACCTCGCTTGGGAATGCGGGGCCGAAGCCTCCCCGAACCCGGCCTTATGGCCTCAGCTCGTGCCGCCTTGCTAGGCGCGCCGCGGGGCACCTGTCACCGCCCAATCAAGGGCTTGTGCCACTTTGCGGCCACGCTGTGTCGGCTGGGCAACAGGGGTCGCGCCGCCCCGTGCGGTTGCCTTGCCCGCGGCGCGACCCTAGGAGGCGGGGCCAGCCCCAAAAGGACCCCGCCCGGCGATGCGCCTCTCTTCCTATTTCCTCCCCGTGATGAAGGAGACGCCCGCCGACGCCCAGATCGTCAGCCACAAGCTGATGCTGCGCGCCGGGCTCGTCCGCCAGACCGCCGCCGGCATCTACGCCTGGCTGCCGCTCGGGCTGCGGGTGCTGAGGAAGATCGAGCAGGTCGTCCGCGAGGAGCAGGACAAGGCCGGGGCGATCGAATTGCTGATGCCGACCATCCAGTCGGCCGACCTCTGGCGTCAATCGGGCCGCTACGACGCCTACGGCCCCGAAATGCTTCGCTTCCCCGACCGCCACGCGCGCGAGATGCTCTTCGGGCCGACCAATGAGGAGATGATCACCACCATCTTCCGCGACGCCGCCAAGAGCTATCGCGACCTGCCGCGCACGCTCTACCATATCCAGTGGAAGTTCCGCGACGAGGTGCGGCCGCGCTTCGGCGTGATGCGCGGGCGCGAGTTCCTGATGAAGGACGCCTACAGCTTCGACCTCGACGAGGAGGGGCTGCGCAGGAGCTATGAGGCGATGTTCGTCGCTTATTTGCGCACCTTCGCCCGGCTCGGCCTGCAGGCAGTGCCGGTGCGGGCGCCGACCGGCCCGATCGGCGGCGACCTCAGCCATGAATTCCACATCCTCGCCGACACCGGCGAGAGCGCATTGTTCTACGATTCGGCGATCGAGGACATTTCGCGCGAGGAATTGCTCGCCGCCGACGCCTCGACCATCGCCCGGCTGACCGGTCTCTACGCGATGGAGGAGGAGGAACATGGAAAGGTGAAGGACTGCCCGGTGCCGGCGGAGCGGCTGCGCAGCCGCCGCGGCATCGAGGTCGGGCACATCTTCGCCTTCGGCACCAAATACAGCGCCGCCATGGGCCTTATCGTCCAGACGAAGGAGGGCGGCCAGGTCCACCCGCAAATGGGGAGCTACGGCATCGGCGTGTCGCGCCTCGTCGGCGGCATCATCGAGGCGAGCCACGACGAAAACGGCATCGTCTGGCCGGACGGCGTCGCGCCGTTCGAGGTCGGCCTGATCAACATGCGCGCCGACGATCCCGCCTGCGCCGCCGCGGCCGACCGGCTCTACGCCGATCTGCGGGGCGCCGGCGTCGAGACGCTCTACGACGACCGCGACGAGCGCGGCGGTGCCAAATTCGCGACCATGGACCTGATCGGCCTGCCCTGGCAGCTGATCG
Source organism: Alphaproteobacteria bacterium (assembly GCA_028293025.1). Classification (GTDB taxonomy): domain Bacteria; phylum Pseudomonadota; class Alphaproteobacteria; order Sphingomonadales; family Sphingomonadaceae; genus Allosphingosinicella. Next base: position 9,235 of record JAQGLF010000285.1, on the reverse strand, counting down.
TCGGCCCCAAGGGGATCGAGCGCGGCGTGGTCGAATTGAAGCGCCGCGCCACCGGCGAGCGCGAGGAGCTGTCCCTCGAAAGCGCGCTGGCGAGGCTGACGGGATGACTATCTTTACCGTCACCCCGGCGAAGGCCGGGGTCCCAGCGAGAAAAAGGCACTGCCAGATGAGCTGGGGCCCCGGCCTCCGCCGGGGTGACGGCCTGTCGGGGCCGTCATGATCCTCACCCGCTACGAGCGCATGATCGCCCGGCGCTATCTGCTGCCGGGGAAGGGGGAGGGGTTCATCTTCCTCGTCGCCTCGATCAGCCTCGTCGCCGTCATGCTCGGCGTCGCCGCGCTCATCGTCGTGATGAGCGTGATGACCGGCTTTCGCGCGGAGCTGTTCGACAAGATCATCGGCCTGAACGGCCACGCCGTCGTCAGTGGTTATGACAATCGCCTGCCCGACTGGCGCGAAATCCTCGCCCAGGCGCAGCGCACGCCCGGCGTCACTTCGGCGGTGCCGCTGATCGAGCAGCCGCTGATGGCGAGCTCCGAGGGCCGGGTCGAAGGCGTGCTGGCGCGCGGCATGCGGGTGCACGACATCCTCGCCAATCCGACCTTGCACGGGAAGGTGCTGTCGGGGTCGCTCGAAGCGCTGAAGCCGGGCTCCGGCAACGTCGCTCTGGGCGCCCGCCTCGCCGAGCAGCTGGGCGTCGGCGTCGGCGGGCAGATCAGCCTGATCACGCCGGAAGGCCGCTCGACCCCGTTCGGCACCGTGCCGCGGATCGTCTCCTATCGCGTCGCCGCGATCTTCGAGGTCGGCGTCTACGATTACGACAAGACGTTCGTGGTCATGCCGATCGAGGACGCCCAGGCCTTCCTCATGCTCGGCGACAGCGTCGGCATGATCGAGATCCAGACCGTCGATCCGGACAAGGTGAAGCAGATCCTCGCCCCGCTCGCCGCGGCCGTCGCCGGGGAGGGGGTGGTGACCGACTGGCGCCAGCTCAACGCCTCGCTCTTCCAGGCGCTGCAGGTCGAGCGGGTGGTGATGTTCGTCATCCTCTCGATCATCATCCTCGTCGCCGTGTTCAACATCCTCTCGTCGCTGATCATGCTGGTGCGCGCCAAGACGCGCGACATCGCCATCCTGCGGACGATGGGCGCGAGCCGGAACGCGATGATGCGGGTGTTCGTCGCGGTCGGCGTGACGATCGGCGCCCTCGGCGTCGTCGCCGGGGTGATCCTCGCCTTCATCATGCTCTATTTCCGGCAGGGCGCGGTCGATTTCGTGCAACGGGTGAGCGGCCAGAATCTGTGGGACCCGTCGATCCGCTTCCTGACCGAATTGCCGGCCAAGACCGACCCGTTCGAAGTGCTGGCGGTAACATCGATGGCGATGATCTTCAGCTTGCTCGCCACCCTCTATCCGGCCTGGAAGGCGGCGAGCACCGATCCGGTGCAGGTGCTGCGCTATGAGTGAGGTGCTGGAAGTCCGGGGCCTGTGCCGCAGCTTCAACCAGGCCGGAGTCACCATCGAGGTGCTGCGCGGCGTCGATCTTCATGTCGCGAAGGGCGAGATCGTCGCTCTGCTCGGCCCCTCCGGCTCCGGCAAGTCGACCCTGCTGCAGGCGGTCGGCCTGCTCGAAGGCGGCTTCCAGGGCTCGATCCGGATCGCGGGGGAGGAGGCGGCGTCGCTCAGGGATGCCGGCCGCACCCGGCTGCGGCGTGAGTCGCTGGGCTTCGTCTACCAGTTCCACCATCTCCTCCCCGATTTCTCGGCCGAGGAGAATGTCGTCATCCCGCAGCTGATCCGCGGCACCGCGCGCGAGGAGGCGCGGATGCGGGCGGCGTCCCTGCTCGGCGCGCTCGGGCTCGCGCAGCGCCTGACCCATCGGCCGAGCCAGCTTTCGGGCGGCGAGCAGCAGCGCGTCGCCGTCGCCCGCGCGCTCGCCAACCGGCCGGTGCTGGTGCTCGCCGACGAGCCGACCGGCAACCTCGACGAGCATACCGCCGACATCGTCTTCGCCGAGTTCCTCAAGCTCGTCCGCGACGAAGGCTCCGCCGCGCTCGTCGCCACCCATAATCAGCGGATCGCCGCCAAGATGGACCGCGTCCTGCGGCTGCACGAGGGGCATCTGAAGCCCGATTCCATCACCGCCTAGCGTCATTGACTTCCAGCCGTCGGGCCAGCACCTTCGCGCGCTCCCGGGGGGCGCATGACCAAGCATCGGCTGGAACTGTTCAGCGACGGCGTCTTCGCCATCGTCCTCACCCTGCTCGCGCTGGACCTGAAAGTGCCCTCGGCCCACGGTCTGACCGGCCTCGCCCAGATCGCGCCGGGCCTGCTCGTCCATGCCGCCACCTTCTTCATCGTCGGCGTGCTCTGGATGACCCATCACGGCGCTCTTGCGCGGGTAGACCGGATCAATTCCCGCGCGCTGCTTCTAAACCTGGTGGCGCTTTTCTGGGCGACCCTGCTGCCTTTCGCGGCCCGGGTTGCGGCCGAGCGCCCGCTGGAGCCGCTCGGCGCGAGCCTCATGGCGGCGAGTTGCGGCGCCTATTTCCTGTCCTTCGCCGCGATGCGGCTGTCGCTCCATTCGGCGATCGACGACCATGAAGCGATGCGCGCCTGGCGCCGGCGCCGCATCACGATCGCCGCGGGCCTGATCCTCACCGACTTTTGCTGCGCCTTGCTGTCCTGGCTCACGCCCTGGGCCGGCTATGCCGCGGCGCTCGCGACAATGTGCGTGCTGCTCCTCCTGCCCAGCCCTCCGGAAGAGGAAGAGCGGTTCGAAAGGGAGGCCGTGGGGCAAGCGGCGCCGCCAGCGGCAAAGGCGGCCGGCCCCGAGGACCGCGCTTAGCGGGTCGCTGTCCGGTCGCGGGCCAACAGTCGGTCGAACGCGACATTTCCCGCGATCACGATCGCACCGCCGGCAAGGGTCGCCACCAGCCGGTCGCTGAGCAGGACGAGCGCGATCGGCCTGCCGAGGTCCAGGACCAGCAGGATCAGGGGCGTCACCACCACCGAGTAGAGCAGATAGCTGCGCGCCCGGGCGACCGGGACGAGGATCGCGAGAAGACACGCCAGAACGGCGATTGCCCAATAAGACGAAAAGCTGAGGAGAATGACCGCCGCGACCGCCACGCCGGCGATGGTGCCGAGGAGGCGTTGCATCGTCTTCACCGGCATATGCTCGATCGGCCGTTGGGTCAGCAAGGCGACGGTAAGCAGAACCCAGTAATAATGATGTGCCGGCCAGGCGTGCCGTATCCCGCTCGCGATCCCCAGTCCCAGCGCCAGCCGCAAGGGGAATTGCCAGCCATCGAGGGTTCGCAACGTCCTCCGGAAATGGGCGCGGCGTTGCGCGGCGGTCGGCGCGCGTCCCGCGAACGGAGCATCGGCCGGAACCTCCGCCCGTTCGGCCAGCAGCATGCGCAGGGTGATGTTCCACAGCGCGCCCAGTCCGAAGATCAGGGCCACGAGACCCCGGTGCCCAGTCGCCCCTTCCAGGAAACCGGCGCTGAGCACGAGGTAGATGCCGAAACGGATCGCCGCGACCGCCAGCGGCCGGCTGTAGCCGGAGAGGAGGCCCGCGATCGACACCAGCAGGATGACGGCTGCGTCCGACCACATCCTGCCGCCGACGATGGTCGCGAAGGCGACGGCCAGCAGGGCGGGCAGCACCGCAAGGGCCGGGTGCGAATCTTCCTGGGCCGCTCCTGGTGGCGCGGGCGCGCCGGCGAGCAGGATCGCGCCGAGGCCGATGGTGAACCCCGCGTCTCGATAGCCGAGCAGCAGGCCCGCCACGACCGGGACGCCCATGCCGAGCGCGGCGACGAGCATCGTCCGGCGCCCGATCGGCTGTCCGCCCTCCATGGCAAAGATCTCGCGGCCAAGGCCAGGGGGGGTGCGCATCAGGGCCATGGCGTTTCCTAGAGTCCCTGCAGCGCGGTCGCAAACCGGCCCGAGCGCTCGCCGCCGCGGCGGGTGGAAAGAGGGCGGAGGCCGCCGCCGGCCGCATCGGCGGCTAGCCTCCTTCATTCCGGACCGAGGTGGGAAAGTGGCGCCGGCGCGGGCGTCTTGCCTCCTCCCGGCGTCCAACCTAAGCTCGGGGAAGGGGGTTCTTCGCCATGATCGTGGTTCGTGCCTTGTGGCTTGGCTTGTGGCTCATGCTCGTGCCGGGCGCCGCCCTGGCGCAGGGCCCTGCGCCCCTGCCGAATCCGAGCCTCAGGGCGAGCGTCAACGGCGTTCGTGACGAGGCGCATCTGCGTGAGCTCGCGCTGCGCCACCTCGATATTTCGGTCAGGATTCGCGGCGCGGTCGCCGAAACGCAGATCGACGCGTCCTTCGCAAATCCCCTGTCCGAGACCCTCGAGGGCGATTTCTCGCTGACGCTTCCGCCGGGCGCAGTGGTGACCGGCTATGCCCTGGACGTCGACGGACGAATGGTCGGCGGCGTGCTCGTCGACCGCCCCCGCGCCGAGGCCGTCTACGAGGCCAGAATCCGCCGCGGCGTGGATCCCGGCCTCGCCACTGTCTCCGCGGACAACGTCTTCCGGACGCACGTCTTTCCCATTCGTCCCGGCGGAGGGCGTGCGATCCGGCTTCGCTTCGTCGTGCCCCTCGGCGCCGGGGGGCTCCGCCTGCCGCTTTCGTTCGAACCGCCGAGCGACGGCTGGTCGATCGCCATCCAGGCCAGCGGGACGGCCGCCGCGCCTGCAGTGATTCTCCCGAATGGAAGCAAGCTTGCGCTCGAACGGACCGGCGACGGCTTTGGAGGCAAAGCGGTGGGACGGAGCGGGCCGGTCGTAGGCGCGCTGGCGATCGCCCCGGTCGCGCTACCGGACATGCTCGTCAGCCGGCATGCCACGGGGGAGCGGTACCTCCAGCTGGCGGGCACGCTGCCCGCTCCGACGTCGGGCGACAGGCCGAAACGAGTGCGAGTCTATTGGGATCGCTCCCGATCGCGGCTCGAAAGCCGCACGGATGCGGAGATCGCGCTGCTGCGCAAATATATCGACTTGGTTCGGCCGGAGTCGGTCGAGCTGGTCGCGTTCAACAGCAGCGGCGCCACGCGGCACCTTGCCCTCTCGGGGGAGGATGCCTCTTCCTGGTTGAAGGGGCTTCGGTATCGCGGCGCCACCAGCTTCGCGCCGATCGCGAAGGACCCCCCGGCCGATCTGTGCCTGATCTTTTCCGACGGAAAGCCGACGATCGATCAGGATGTGGTCTTCTCCCCACTTTGCCGCCTCGACGCCATCAGTTCGGCAGCGGACGCCGACAAAGCCTGGCTCCGCCACCTCGCGTCCAGCCATGGCGGCCGTGCCCTCACGCTCGACGCCGGCAATGAAGAGCGCGTGCTCGCTTCAATGGCCGAGCCCGCGAGCGGCGTGGTGGGCGTGCTCGATCAGGATCGCAGGCCCTTGCCCTTCGTCCCGCTCGAGGCCCCGCCGGGACAATGGCTGGCGCTTGCCCGCGCCCCCGCCGGCGATCATGTGATTGTCGTCGTTTCGAATGGCACGGCGGCTGCGGAAACGTCCCGGCCGGGGCAAGGCGACGAGGCAGTCTTCGATGGCGAGGGCGCGCTGATCGCGAGCGACGCGCTGGCGACGCTGGGCCGAACCGAGCAGCGCGCCGATTTCGTTGCACTCAGCCGCCGTTACGGCATCGCGAGCCCGAGCCTCTCCTTCCTCGTTCTCGAGCTGCCGACAGATTATCTCGCCGCTCATGTCGATCCGCCGGCCGATTACCCGTCCGAAGCGATGGACACCTATCTCCGCATGCGCAAGGCGGCTGACGCCGCCGCGCTGCAGGGCAGGGAGAACAGGTCGAACGAGGTGGCGGCGGAATGGGCCGAACAAGTGGCGTGGTGGAGCCGGCGGTTCGATCCGGCCGCGCAGCCGAAGCGGGTCGCCACCTCCCGCTCGTTCGATGTGACCGCGCCGGGGCGGTCCGCACCGCCGCCACCGCCGCCACCGCCACCGCCACCGCCGCCGGCACCTCCACCGCCGCCGGATAACCTCAATTCGTTGCCGCAGGTGAGTGCGCCGGCGTCAAACGGAGGGGCTATCTCTGTGACCGGGTCGCGGGTGTCTGTCGGCAACCAGGCCCAAAGACGCAACGCAGGCTCGGCGGAAGGCGCAGAGGGAGCGGCCACGATCCAGATCGAGGCATGGCAGCCCGAGCGGCCGTATCTGGAGCTGTTCGAGGGCGCGCCGGACGAGTTCGACAAGCGCTTCCTCGAAGCAGAGGGCCGCCACGGCGGAATTCCGGCTTTCTATCTCGACACGGCCGAGTGGCTTAGGAAGCGGGGCCGCACCGACGACGCGATCGAAATGGTGCTGGGTGCGCTCGACCTCCCCTCCGCGAACGAGGTGACGCTGGGCATCGTCGCCGACCGGCTCGAACGCTATGGCGCGATCGACCGGGCGATCGAGCTTCGCGAGCGGCAGATGGCGCTCGATCCGAACCGGCCCCAGCCCCGGCGCCTGCTCGCGCTCGCGCTCGCGCGTCGGGCCGCGCTCCAGCCGGGGCATGCGCGCGCGGATCTCGCCCGCGCCATCCACCTGCTGAACGAGGTCGCGGTCGAGCCGCTGAGCGGCCCTTGGGGCGGGATCGAGCTGATCTCGTTGATGGAAGCCAATGCGCTGGTGCCGAAGCTCCGCCGGCTTGGCGGCAAGCCCGATATGGACCCGCGCCTGATCGCCCTGCTGGATGTCGACCTGCGCGTGGTCATCGACTGGACCACCGACGCCACCGATCTCGATCTCTGGGTGGACGAACCGGATCACGAACGCGCGATCTACAACAATCCGCGCACGGCGATCGGCGGCCATCTGTCGCGCGACATGACGCAGGGCTACGGGCCGGAGGAATATTTCCTCCACCGCGCGCCGGCCGGGACCTACACCGTCCAGGCGAACGTCTATGCCGCGGACCGGCTCGATCCGAACGGTCCGTCGCTGGTGACCGCCCACCTCATCCGCGATTTCGGGCGGCCGACGCAACGTGAGCAAAGCGTCGACATCGAGCTGACCCGCGATTCGAAGGGATCGAAGATGATCGGCCGCATCGTCGTCCCGCCCGGCAAGGGCGGCGAGGTGCGGCCGAGCCAGCCTCCCAGGTCCGGCGCCGACCGGGAATGAGGGGCGCGACAGGCCTGCAATAGCTGTGGACAAAGCCAAGACCGGGCTTTCCCCGGTCCGGCGCGGGCTTCATAAAGAGCCCATGGCCGAGCCTTACGTCCCGCTTCGAATCTTCTCCTGTTACACGATGCTGGACGGCGCGATCGAGCCCAAGGCGATCGCCAAGCAGGCGAAAAGGCTGGATTTTCCCGCCGTCGCCTTGACCGACCGCAACGGCCTCTACGCCGCCATGCCGTTCACCGAGGCTTGCCGCGAGGCGGGGGTGCAGCCGATCATCGGCACCATGCTCGCCGTCGCCCGGCCGGGGCCGCAGGGGGCGCTCGACTGGCTCGCCCTCTACGCCCAGAACGACAAGGGCTATGACAATCTCTGCGCGCTGGTTTCGGAGGCGCATCTCGGCCGCCCGGTCGAGGAGCCGGCCCATGTGCGGCTCGAGGGGCTGGCGGGGCGGACCGACGGCCTGATCGCGCTCACCGCCGGCGGCGAAGGCGCGCTGGCGCGGCTGATCGCCGAAGAGCAGAACGGGCCGGCGGAGGAGATGCTTCGGCAGCTGCGCGAGCTCTTCCCGAACCGCCTCTATATCGAGCTCTGCCGCCGCGGCGACGCGGTCGAGCAGCAGGCCGAGGCGGCCCTGATCGACCTCGCCTATGCCAATGACCTGCCGCTCGTCGCGACCAATCCCGCCTGCTTCGCCGAGGCCCATTTCCACGCCGCCCACGACGCCCTGCTTTGCATCGCACAGTCGAGCCAGATCGACCGCGACGATCGCACCCGCTCCTCGCCCGAAGCCTGGATGAAGCCGGCCGCCGACATGCGCGCCCTGTTCGAGGACCTGCCCGAGGCGATCGAAAACAGCGCGATCGTCGCCCGCCGCTGCTCCTTCGGCGCGCCGAAGCGCAAGCCGATCCTCCCCAGCCTGGCCGGCGACACGGAAGCCGAGGCCGAGCAGCTCGCCCGCGACGCCCAAGCGGGGCTCGCGCAGCGGCTGGCGGAATATGAGGGCCTTCCGGCGGAGGAGCGGCAGGCTTATTTCGACCGGCTCGACTACGAGGTCGGTGTCATCGCCGGCATGGGCTTTCCCGGCTATTTCCTGATCGTCGCCGATTTCATCAAATGGGCGAAGGAGAACGGCATCCCGGTCGGCCCCGGCCGTGGCTCCGGCGCCGGCTCGGTGGTGGCCTGGGCGCTCACCATCACCGATCTCGACCCGATCCGTCTCGGCCTGCTGTTCGAGCGCTTCCTCAATCCCGAGCGCGTGTCGATGCCGGATTTCGACATCGACTTCTGCGAAACGAGGCGCGGCGAGGTGATCCGCTACGTCCAGCAGCGCTACGGCGCCGACAAGGTCGCGCAGATCATCACCTTCGGCAAGCTGAAGGCCCGCGCCGTGCTCAAGGATACCGGCCGCGTCCTCCAGATGCCCTATGGCCAGGTCGACCGGCTGGCCAAGCTCATCCCCAACCATCCGACCGACCCCTGGACGCTCGAGCGGGCGCTGAACGGCGTCTCCGAGCTCGCCGCCGAATATAAGAACGACGCCGGCGTGCGGCGCCTGTTCGACCTGGCGATGAAGCTCGAAGGCCTGCCGCGCCACAGCTCGACCCACGCCGCCGGCGTCGTCATCGGCGACCGGCCGCTCGATCAATTGGTGCCGCTCTACCGCGATCCGCGCTCGGACATGCCGGTCACCCAGTTCGACATGAAATATGTCGAGGCGGCGGGGCTGGTGAAGTTCGATTTCCTCGGCCTCAAGACGCTCTCGGTGCTGCGCAAGGCGGTGGAGATGCTGGCGAAGCGCGGCGTCGAGGTCGATCTCGACCGGCTGATGCCGTGGGACGATGCGGACGTCTATGCCCTGCTCCAGCGCGCCGACACGGTGGGCGTGTTCCAGCTGGAATCGGAAGGGATGCGGCGGACGCTGGCGGCGGTGAAGCCGACCGGCTTCGGCGACATCATCGCGCTCGTCTCGCTCTACCGCCCCGGCCCGATGGACAATATCCCGGCCTTCGGCGACCGCAAGAACGGCCGCGCCCGGATCGAATATCCCCATCCCCTGCTCGAGGAGGTGCTCGGCGAGACCTATGGCATCTTCGTCTATCAGG
>JAQGLF010000267.1 GCA_028293025.1 Alphaproteobacteria bacterium | reverse complement strand
GCGCCCGATCAACCGCGTCGGCGTGATCGGCGCCGGCACGATGGGCGGCGGCATCTCGATGAACTTCCTTTCGGCCGGAATCCCGGTGACGATCGTCGAGATGCAGCAGGAGGCGCTCGACCGCGGCACCGGCGTGATGCGCAGGAATTACGAAGCGACCGCGTCGAAGGGGCGGATGACCGCAGACCAGGTCGAGCAGGCGATGGGCCTGCTCAAGCCGACGCTCAGCCTCGAAGACCTCGCCGATTGCGGCCTCATCATCGAGGCGGTGTTCGAGAATATGGACGTCAAGAAGGAGGTGTTCGGCAAGCTCGACAGGATCGCGAAGCCGGGCGCCATCCTCGCCTCCAACACCTCCTATCTCGACGTGGACGAGATCGCGGCCTCGACGTCGCGGCCGCAGGACGTGGTCGGGCTCCATTTCTTCTCGCCGGCCAATGTGATGAAACTACTCGAGATCGTGCGCGGCGCGAAGACGGCGCCCGACGTGCTGGTGACGGCGATGCAGCTCGCGAAGAAGATCCGGAAGGTCGCCGTGGTCGCCGGCGTCTGCCACGGCTTCATCGGCAACCGCATGCTGATGCCGCGCCAGATCCAGGCGAGCCGGCTGCTGCTGGAAGGCGCCACGCCCGAGCAGATCGACCGCGTCCATGTCGAATTCGGAATGCCGATGGGCCCGTTCCAGATGGCCGACCTCGCCGGCGTCGACATCGGCTGGCACCGCGACCCGAACCGGATCGAGAATATCCGCGACAAGCTCTGCGCGCTCGGCCGCTGGGGGCAGAAAAAGGGCGCCGGCTTCTACGATTATGACGAGAAGCGCCGCCCCACCCCCTCGCCCGTGGTCGCCGAGGCGATCAAGGAATTCCGGCAGAAGGAAGGCGTCGAGAAGCGCGACATCTCCGATCAGGAGATCGTCGAGCGGACCCTCTATACGATGGTCAACGAAGGCGCGAAGATCCTCGAGGAGGGCATGGCCCAGCGCGCCTCCGATGAGGATGTGGTCTGGGTCTACGGCTATGGCTGGCCGGTCTATCGCGGCGGACCCATGTTCTGGGCGGACACCGAGGGGCTGGGCAAGATCGTCGAGGGCCTGAGGCGGCAGCAGCCGCGGCTGGGCGATGACTTCAGCCTCGCCGATCTGCTCGTGCGCAAGGCCGAAGCGGGGGAAAAATTCACCCGCTAAGACCAAAATACGTCATCCCGGACGTGATCCGGGATCCACCTTTCTTTGCTGCAGCTGAAAGAGGGTGGATGCCGGATCGAGCCCGGCATGACGAGAGCAGAAAAAGGGCGCCGGGCCGCCTCGAGAGGCGACCCGGCCGCCGCGTCAGCAATAGCGGACGCGGACCCAGCGGCCGTAATCGGGATCCCATTGGCGGCGGGTGACGCAATTGCGCCGATAACCCTGATTATAGCCTTGGTCGTAATAGCCGTTATCATAGCCATTATAGGCGTAGCCGTTATAGCCGTTACCCCCATAATAGGGGTCGTTGTAATAGCCGCGGCTGTAGCCGCGGTTGTTCGATGCGATCGCCGCACCGACGCCGAGGCCGAGAATGCCGGCCCCGATCGCCAAAGCGGCGTCGTCGCCATGGTGGCGGTGGCGATAATAACGTTGCGCGTCCGCCGGGGTCGCAGTCACCGCCAGCGTGGAGGCGGCCGCAAGGCCCAGCACAGCTTTTTTCAAAACACTCATGACAAATACTCCTGTCCTGATACCCCTTGACCGTCTTAACGCATGAACGGCCGGAGCGTTCATCCATCCGTCTCGCGACGGAGGGTATATAACGCAATAACCAAGCTGAACGCAGGCTGAGAATCGCCCCTGCATTGCCTTTGAAAGGTCGCGAATGCGTGGACTCCGGCTCCTGCCCCTCTTCCTGGCTGTTTCCGCCTGCTGTCGCCCTCCGCCGCCGGCCGATGCGGCGGCCGAGAAGAAAGCGATCCTGCAGGTGATCGAACATATGGAAGCAGCTTGGAATCGCGGCGATTTCCGCGGATATATGGCGGGATTCGAGAATCCGGGCGTGGTGTTCGTGTCGAAGGGCCGCTTCCAGCAGGGCTGGCAGGGGACGCTCGACCATTATGTCCGCGATTACGGCGGGTCGCCCCAACGTCGCGGCCGGCTCCATTTCCGCGACATACGGATCGACTTGCTCGCGCCCGACGCCGCGCAGCTGGTCAGCCGCTACCGGCTCGACCGGCCGAAAGATCCTCAGGACGGCATCAACACCCGCCTGATGCGCAAGGTCAACGGGCGCTGGGTGATCGCCCTCAACCACGTCTCTTCCATGGAATGATTAGTCCTCCCTGTCCGCGCAGCGGATGGGGAGGGGGACCATGCGCAGCATGGTGGAGGGGCCATGCTCGGCGCCAAAGCCCCTCCACCGCGTTTCACGCGGTCCCCCTCCCCACGGCCTGCGGCCGCAGGGAGGACTGAGAAAGACTTAGCGGAGCTTGGCCAGCACGCCCTGGAGCTGCATGGCGTTCGACATGTCGCCCTCGACGCGGAGCTTGCCCTGCATGAAGGCGGTCATGCCGTCCAATTTGCCGTCGCGCATCGCCTCCCAATCCTCCCAGGCGACCTTGATCGTGGTGTCGGCGGGGCCGTCTTCCTCGGTGACGCGGTTGCCGACGCCGTCGAGCAGCACCACGCCCGGATCGCCGAAATCGATCTTTACTGTCTTTCCCGGCAGCCAGGCGCTGCGCTCGTTGAGGGCGGCGGCCATCTCGCTCTTCGTCATTCGAGTCTCTCCCGACAGGATTTGCCTTCACCTGACGGGACGCCGGGATTCCGTCAAGCCCATTTACATTGGTGTCAATAGGGCCGCTCTTTCCTTGTTCCAAAGGAGGCCTTAAGCGGCGGCGCATGAGCAAGGCCCGGTCCGGCGGACGCATCCTCGTCGACAATCTGGTGGCGCAGGGCTGCGACCGCATCTTCACCGTTCCGGGCGAGAGCTTCCTCGCCGTCCTCGACGCCCTCCACGACACGCCGGCGATCGACCTGATCGTCTGCCGCCAGGAAGGCGGCGTTGCCTACATGGCCGAAGCCGACGGCAAGATGACCGGCCGGCCGGGAATCGCCTTCGTCACCCGCGGCCCGGGCGCCACCAACGCCGCGATCGGAGTCCATGTCGCCTTCCAGGATTCGACGCCGATGATCCTCTTCGTCGGCGACGTCGCCCGCGGCGACCGCGACCGGGAAGCGTTCCAGGAGGTCGATTTCGCGGCGATGTTCCGGCCCCTCGCCAAATGGGCGGCGCGGATCGACGACGCCGCCCGCATCCCTGAATATGTCGCGCGGGCTTATGCGATTGCGATGGCCGGGCGGCCGGGGCCGGTCGTCCTCGCTCTGCCCGAGGACATGCTGCGCGACGAGGCCGAGGCGATCGACCGGCCGAAGGTGGTGCCGCCGGCCCAGCCGGCCTGCGCGATGGCGATGACGGCTTTGGCCGGTCTGCTCAAGGATGCCTGCGCGCCGGTGGCGATCGTCGGCGGCGCCGGCTGGGACGCAGGCGCGGCCCATCATTTCGCCGAATTCGCCGAGCGGCTGGGCCTGCCGGTCGCCGTCGCCTTCCGCCGCCAGGATGCGATCGCCAATTCATCGCCGGTCTATGCCGGCAATCTCGGCTACGGACCCAATCCGAAACTGGTCCAGCGCGTCCGCGAGGCCGATCTCCAGCTGGTCGTCGGCCCGCGCTTCGGCGAGGCGACCACCGACGGCAATACCCTGGTCACCCCCGATCATCCGGACCAGCTCCTCGTCCACGTCCATCCCGACCCCAACGAGCTCGGCCGCGTCTACCGGACCGATCTGCCGATCTGCGCCGACATGCGCGAATTCGCGGAGCTGGCGGCGAGCTGGGTGGATCCGGACCTCTTCTCCTTCTCGACCGGTCCAGAAGCGCATCGGGAATGGCGCGACTGGTCGACGGCGAAGCCGAGCGGGGCGGCGCTCGATCTCGGCCTGGCGGTGACGCACATGCGCGAGCGGCTTCCCGCCGACAGCATCATCTGCAACGGCGCCGGCAATTTCTCCGGCTGGTGGCACCGTTTCTGGCATTACGGCCCCTTCCCCTCGCAGCTCGCGCCGACCAACGGCTCGATGGGCTACGGCCTCCCCGCCGCGGTCGCGGCGGCGCTGCGGGCGCCGGAGCGGCAGGCCGTCGCGGTGGCCGGCGACGGCGATTTCCTGATGAACGGACAGGAGCTCGCCACCGCAATCCGCCATGGCGCCAACATCCTCGTGCTGGTCATCGACAATGGCAGCTATGGCACCATCCGCATGCACCAGGAGCGCGAATATCCAGAGCGGATCTCGGGCACCGAGCTGGTCAATCCCGATTTCGCCGCCCTCGCCCGCGCCTACGGCGCCTGGGCCGAGACGGTGACTATGACCGAGGAATTCGGCCCCGCGCTCGATCGGGCGATGGCGGAGAAGGGCGTGAGGCTCCTCCACCTCAGGACCGAAGTCGAACAGATCACCAGCGCCACCACCATCGCCAGGATCCGGGAGCGGGCGAAAGGCTGAGATTCCTGCACGCGATACCCGCCGATTCTCCTCCGGCCCATCATCGCGGGCGAAAGGTGGGCGGGTAGAAGATGAGCGATGGACGCTCCCCGCTCCGCCTTCAAGAACCGCCCCTTCCGGGCCCGGCTCGGTTTCGCGGCGGCCGGGATCCGCATCGTCGCCGCCCGCGAGAAGAGCTTCCGCACCCAGCTCGCTTTTGCCGTGGGCGCGGCGGCAGCGGGAGCCCTGCTGCGGCCCGGCTGGCTCTGGTGCGCCTTGCTCGTCCTCACCATCGCGCTGGTGCTGGCGCTGGAAATGGTGAACGCCGCCCTCGAATATCTGATCGACCAAGTGCATCCCTCCCATGCGCGGGAGATCGGCCATGCCAAGGACGCCGCGGCCGGCGCGGTCCTCCTCGCCAGCGGCGCCGCGGCCTTGATCGGCGCGATGATGATCGCTTCGACGCTCCTCTGAGCTCTGTTCACTTGCCCGACCACGCGCAGTTCGACATGCTGAAGCCATGGCTTCGAACTCCCGGCTCGATCTCGCTTTTGCGACACCCGTCATCGTCGACCGGGTCGACAATGCCGAGGCGATCAATGCCGCGCTCGAGCCGCTGATCCTCGCCCGGCGCCAGGCCGACAAGGGGATCGCCCGCTCGAACCTGGGCGGCTGGCATTCCGATACGGGGCTGCTGCGCTGGGCCGCGGACGCGGTCCGCCCCGTCGTTGCCCGCATGGTCGAGCTCGCCGACGCCCATGTCGTCGACGTCCAGGCCAGGCCGGGCCAGCGCCGCGGCTGGATGCTCGATGCCTGGGCCAATGTGAACCAGACCGGCGCCGCCAACGCGCCGCACAGCCACGGCGCCTCCTTTTGGTCGGCAGTCTATTATGTCCGCGTCGACGAAGGGGAAGGCGGGGAGCTGGTGCTCAACGACCCCCGCATGCCAATGATCGAGATGCACGCGCCCTTTCTTTATTTCCGCGACATGGGCGGCGAGCGGCTGGTCCGCCTGCGGCCCAATGCCGGGCAAATTCTCCTTTTCCCGTCATGGCTGGTCCATTCGGTGACGCCGTGGCAGGGCGAAGGCCTCAGAATCTCGATCGCCGTCAATCTGAGCGCGCCGCCGCTCGCCGGCGGCCAGTGAACAGAGTGCGGCGCAGATATTGGAGTTTGATATGAAGAAAAGCAGGGTCCTCGCCTTCCTCCTTCCGGCCATCGCTTTGGCCGCCGCCGCGCCGGCCGCAGCGCCTTCCGTGGTGCAGCGGATTGCCGGCCCCGACGGCGGCTGGGACCTGCTCAGCGTCGATCCGGCCCACCACCGCCTGCTCGTCGCCCGCACCGACGGCGTGATGGCGGTCGACCTGCGGACCGGCGCCGTCACGCCCAAATTCGTTGCCGGCGCGCGGCTCCACGCGGTCTTCGCCATTCCGGGCACCCATCTCGGCATCGCCACCTCCGGCCAGAGCAACACCGCCATATTGTTCGACAGCGCCACCGGCGCCGTCACCGCCGAAGTGCCGACCGGCGCCAGCCCGGACGCGGCGATCTACGAACCGGCGTCGAAGACGGTGTGGGTGATGAACGCGCATGACGGCACCGTCACGATCGTCGATCCGGCTACCGCCAAGGCCGTGGGGACGGTCACGGTCGGCGGCGGGCTCGAGCTGCCGGCGCTGGATGGGCGCGGGCATCTGTTCGTCAATGTCGAGGACAAGAACGAGATCGTCGAAATCGACCTCGCCCGCCGCAGCGTGATGAAGCATATCGCCCTGCCCGGCTGCGACGGCCCGACCGGCCTCACCTACCTTTCCTCCGGCATCCTGGTCTCCGCCTGCGCCAACGGCGTCGCCAAATTGGTGCGCGCGTCGACCGGCACCGTCGCCGGCGAGATCGCGATCGGGCCGCGGCCCGACGGCGCCTTCGCCGATCCGGCCCGCCACCGCGCCTATATCCCCTCGGGCGGCGACGGCACCCTGGCCGTGATCGACACCGCCCCGGCGCTGCCCCGTCTCATCGCCCGGGTGCCGACCCAGCAAGGCGCCCGCACCGGCGCGGTCGATCCGGCCACCGGCCGCGTCTATCTTCCAACCGCGCGATTCCAGCCGCCGGCAGCCGCCGGCCAGCGGCCGCGCGCGGTCCCCGGCTCGTTCGAGGTGCTCGTCGTCGGCGGATGAGCGCGAACCCGCGGTCGCCGTGCCCGGCTCAGGGCGCCGGCTTTCCGGGTGCTCGGCGGCTGCGCGGCGGCGGGGCGGATCTACCGGCTGGGGCTGGGCCGGGCGCGGGCTTCGGCCGCACCTCTTGCGTGCCCGGCGGCGGGGTCTTCGGCCGGTAGCGGCAGATGTCGGCGATGACGCAGCGCCAGCATTCCGGCACGCGCGCCTTGCAGACGTAGCGACCGTGGAGGATCAGCAGATGGTGCGCCTCGCGCCGGTAGGGCGCGGGCGTCACCCGATCGAGCTTCGCCTCGACCTCGACCACATTCTTCCCCGGCGCGAGGCCGGTGCGGTTGGAAACGCGGAAGACATGGGTGTCGACGGCGAAGGTCTCGGCCCCGAAGGCGCAGTTCATCACCACGGCGGCGGTCTTGCGGCCGACGCCGGGCAGCTTCTCCAGCGCGTCCCGGTCGGCCGGCACCTCCCCGCCATGATCCTCGATCAGGGCGCGGGAGAGGGCGATGACGTTCTTCGCCTTGGTGTTGAACAGGCCGATGGTGCGGATGTGCCGCTTCAGCCCCTCCTCGCCCAGCGCCAGCATCCTTGCGGGCGTGTCGACGGTCCTGAACAACTCGCGCGTCGCCAGATTGACGCCGGCATCCGTCGCCTGGGCGGAGAGGACGACCGCCACCAGCAGGGTATAATGATTGACGAAATCGAGCTCGGTTTCCGGGTTCGGCGTGCGGTCGTGCAACCGCTGGTAGAGGAGCGCGACTTGGGCGGGCTTCATGACAGATCGTCCAAAGCGCGGCCGAGGCGGGCGAGGCCCTCTTCGACGATCGGCGTCGGACCGCCGAGGCCGATGCGGAAATGATCGGGCATTTCGAACCAGCGCCCCGGCACGATCGACGTGTCGTATTTGTCGCGGAGCAGGGCATCGAGCGTCCCGGGATCGCCGCGCAGCAGGTGTGGGAAGGCGGTGATGCCGCCGGCGAGCGGCGCGCAATGCAGTTCCTGCCGCGAGGCAAAGAAGGCGTTGGCCAGCGCCCGGTTGCGCGCCAGCAGCACCTGCGTGCCTTCCGAAATCCGGTCGAGGTTGGCGAGGGCGATGCAGCTCAGCCTTTCATCGGCATGGGCCTGGGAAACCGCGAACAATTCGTTGAGGCGCCAGATCCGCTCGGCCAGCTCGGGTTCGGCGAGGATCCAGCCGCAGCGCAGGCCCGACAGGCCGTAGACCTTGGTGAGGCTGCTGGTGGCAACGAACCGGCCGCCGAGATGGACGGCGGAACGCTGCGGCGCGGCCGCGGCGTCGCGATAGACTTCGTCGACCAGCACGTGCGGGCCCAGCGCGCCGATCTCCCGTAGCGCCGCCGAGTCGGCCAGGGCGCCCGACGGATTGTGGAGGTTGGTGAGCACGATCGCCTTCGTCGCCGGCGTGACGGCACGGCGGACCGCGTCGGGATCGAGCGCGAAGCCCGCCTCCGCCCGCCGCGCAAAGCGAGTCACCCGCGCGCCGAGGAAGCGCGCGACGGCGAGCAAAGGCTCGTAGGTCGGGTGCTCGACCAGCACTTCGTCGCCCGGGGCGATCAGGGCGGCCATGGCCAGCATGTTCGCCATCGAGGTGCCGTCGGCGGCGACCACCCATTCCGCCGGCACCCCCTCTTTGGCGCCGATCGCCTCGCGCAGCGGCCGGTAGCGATAGTGGCTGGCCCCGGTCAGCGCGAGATCGGCGATCGCGATTCCCAGCCGTTCGAGCGGATAATGGGCGACCTCGCTCGACGAGAGGGCGTAAGTGACCGGGTGCTGGTTCTTCGCCCAGTGCATGTAGTCGGACTGGAGCACGCGCCCGCTCACCGGCGCTTCATCCAATAGAGGCAGGCGGGGACGCCCGCGGCGAGGATCGCGAAGCCGATCAGGCTGTTCGCCGCGTGGCTCCAGATCGTCGCGGCGACCACGATCCAGCAGGCGGCGACGAAGAAAATGGTGGTGAAGGGGTGGCCGGGCGCGCGGAACATCCCTTCCTCGCCCATCGCGCGTCTCCGGAAGACGAACAAGGCGGCGCCGGTGAGGCCGAACCAGATGAAGTCGACCGACACGACGTAGTTGAGGATTTGCGCGTAGCTCCCCGACAAGGCGATGACGATCGCGGCGACGCCCTGGAGGGCGATGGCATAGACCGGCACCCGGCTGCGGGCGCCGATCCGGGCGAAGAGCGGGAAGAACAGGCGATCCTCCGCCATGGCGAAATAGACGCGCGGGGTGGTCAGCATCGACTGGCTGAGGAAGCCGAGCGTCGACACCGCGATCCCCGCCGCGATCAGCGCCGCGCCGCGCTCGCCGACCGCCAGCCGCATGACGTCGCTGGCCGGAGTCTTCGACGCGGCCAGCCCCTCGGGCCCGAGCACCGAGACCGAGACGAAGGCGACGGCGCAATAGAGCAGGACGACGCCGGCGACTCCGAGCAGGACGCCGCGGGCAAGGTCGCGGCGCGGATCGCGCATCTCGCCGGCGACGAAGCTGGTCGTCTGCCAGCCGCCATAGGCGAACATCACCGGCGTCATTGCGGCCAGCAGGCCGAGCGGCGCGTCCGGCGCGTGCGGCCGCGCCGGCGCGCCGGGCGCGAACCACAGGCCGCAGATCACGAGCGCGGCGATGGCGGCGATCTTGAGCAGCATCAAGACGCTCTGGACGTTGCTTCCCGCCCGGACGCCGACGCAGTTGATCGCGGTCAGCGCCGCCAGCGCCAGCGCCGCGACCGCCCCATCGGCGAGGGGCAAATGGGTCAGATCGAGGAAATAGCGCGAGAAGGTGATCGCCACCGCCGCCATGCCCCCCGACTGGATGACCAGCAGCAGCGACCAGCCGTAGAGGAAGGCCGGGAGCGGCCCCCAGGCGTCGCGCAGATAGGCATATTGGCCGCCCGTCTCCGGCCGGCGCACCGCGAGCTCGGCATAGACCAGGGCTCCGGCCAGAGCGACGGCGCCGCCCAGCACCCAGGCGCCGACGATCGCGGCGGGCGAATGGACCGAACGCGCGACTTCGGCGGGATTGACGAAGATGCCAGCGCCGACGATGCCGCCCATCACCAGCATCGTCGCGTCGAACAGGCCGAGGCGGCGAAGCAGGCCGGGTGCGTCCCCGCTCAAAGCCCCAGCACGTCCGCCATCGTGTAGCGGCCCGCCGGCCGATCCTTCAGCCACAAGGCCGCCTTGATCGCGCCCTTGGCGAAAATCGTGCGGCTGTCGGCGCGGTGGCCGAGCTCGATCCGCTCGCCGTCGCCTGCGAAGATCACGACATGCTCGCCGGCCACCGTGCCGCCGCGCAGCGACGCATAATAGACGCCGCCCGGCTCGCGCGCGTGCGGTCCCTCCTGCATCCGGTCGAAGTGATTGAGGTCGGTGGGCCCGTCGGCGCCCCGGCCCTTGCCGACCGACGCGCCGAGCAGCAAAGCGGTGCCCGACGGCGTGTCGAGCTTGTCCCGGTGGTGCATCTCGAGGATCTCGGCATCCCAGTCCGGCCCCAGCAGCCGCGCCGCCTGCTCGACCAGCACGCGCAGCACGGCGACGCCGAGCGACGTATTGGCCGCTTGCAGCACCGCCACCTTCGCCGCCGCCGCATCGATCGCCTGGTGATGCTCGGGCGTGAGGCCGGTGGTGCCGACGAGGATCGGTTTGCCCGCCGCAATGGCCGCCGCCAGATGCTCCTCCAGCGCATCCGGCGCGGAAAAGTCGACATAGATTTCGGGCGTCTCGATGACGATCTCGACATCGTCGCGCGCCGCGGCGACCGCGGCGATCGACCGGCCCATCCGGCCACCGGCGCCGAAGAGGAAGATGCGGGTCATGACGGCTTCATGGGCGAGCCGGCGGATGCTGGCAACCGGCCGTTACGCCGCGGGAACCTTCCCCTTCTCAAGCCATTGAGAAGGGCGATCAATCGTCCCAGGTCACAAAGGCTCCGCATGGCAACGATCTTCGCGTGGAACGAGGCATCCGCTTCGCTTCCCATGCTCTCCAGCCGGTTCCAGCGCCGGCTCGCGCATTGGAACCACCAGCGGCTGGCGCCGCGACAGCCCGAATCGGACTGGCGCGATGCGCTCGAGCGCGACCATGAGATGCGCTGGCTCGAAGTCGCCTTCCTCGAAGAGCTGCGCGAAACCGTCGCTGCCGAAGCCGAGGCCGCGCCCGACGATCCCGACGGCTTCGTCGCCTGGTTCGAAGGATTGAACGCGCGCGGCCCCGGCCAAAGCGATCCGCTGTTCCCGTGGATCGCCGAGCAGGCGAGCTTGGAAGAGATGCGCTGGTTCCTGACCCAGGAGGCGGCGGGCGAGGCCGGCTTCGACGATCTCGTCGCGATGACCCAGGTCAAGTTCCCGGAGCAGGCGAAGCTGGAGCTCGCCCGCAATTATTGGGACGAGATGGGCCGCGGCAACGCCAAGGGCATGCACGGGCCCATGCTGGGCCGGCTGATCGCGGCGCTGCGGCTGGAGCCGGAGATCGACACGACCGTTCCCGAAAGCCTGGCGCTGGCCAATGCGATGACGGCGATGGCGACCAACCGCTTCTACGCCTGGCATTCGGTCGGCGCGCTCGGCGCGGTCGAGCTGACCGCGCCCGGCCGCTCGGCCTGCACCGCCCGCGCCCTGCGCCGGCTCGGGCTCGAGCCGAAGGACCGGCTCTATTTCGACCTCCATTCCACGCTGGACGTCAAGCACAGCGCCGCCTGGAACCGCGAGGCCCTGCGCCCGCTCGTCGCCGAGGATCCGGCCGGGGCGCGGGCGATCGCCGAGGGGGCGCTGATCCGCCTCGCCTGCGGCGCGCGCTGCTACGAAACCTATCGCGACCTGCTCTGGCGGGAGAAGATCGCGCTGGCGGACTAGGCGCTAAGCGTACACCCTCATCGCTCGGGACGAACGGGAAAGTTTGGCTT
>JAQGLF010000265.1 GCA_028293025.1 Alphaproteobacteria bacterium | reverse complement strand
GGCCGGGCCAGTCTCCCGGCCGCGATTCCAGCCACAAGGCCTTCCGATCCGATGCGACCTCCGCAGAACTGGCAGAGTGCCCGCGTCACCCTCGCGATCACCGCGATCACCGCCGCCGCCTGGCTGGTGGTGACGCTGACCGGGCAGGAGCAGCAGGCCGCGACGATGGGCGGCTTCATTCCGGAGCGGCTGCACATGCTCCACGGCGGCGCGCTCGCAATCGCCCTGCTGGTCACGCCGCTGACCGCCACCCTGCTTCATTCCGGCCTGATCCATATCGGCTTCAACCTCCTCGTCCTCCTCTTCTGCGGGCGGATGGTCGAGAATACCCTCGACTCGCGGGGGATGGTCATCCTCTACGTCGTCGGCGCCTATGCGGCGGCGGCGGCGCATTATCTGGCCGGCCCGACCGATCCCCTGCCGATGATCGGCGCGAGCGGGGCGATCTCCGCGGTGATCGGCGCTTCGGCGATGCTGGTGGGGAAGAACAAGGTGCGGGTCGCCCATCCATTGCTGGCGCGCTGGCTCAATGCTCTGTGGCTGGCGGTGGCCTGGATCCTGCTCCAGGTGGCGATCGGCTATACGATCCAGCTCAGCGGCCCGCGGATCGCCGTCGCCGCCCATATCGGCGGCTTCCTCGCCGGCATCCTGCTGGCGAACCCCTTGCTCCTGCTGAAGTGGCGTGGCGCCTAGAGCCGGTCTGCCAGGCTCCGTGCGAGCCTAGCCCTTGTCCGCGCCGAGCCCCGGCTCGAGCAACCGATGGAGGTGGACCACGACATATTTCATCTCGGCGTCGTCGACCGTCCGCTGCGCCGCGCCCCGCCAGGCGTCGAGGGCGCTCGCATAATCGGGGTAGATACCGACCACATCCACCGAGCCCATGTCGAAATCGAGGCCGCGCGGATCCTTGACCCGGCCGCCGAAGACGAGGTGGAGCTTGCTCATCCCCGCGCCGATAATCGGAGCGTCCGGAAAAGCCTAGCCCTCGCTTCCGCGAACGCTGCCGGCGGCGGCGCTCGCCGAAGCGCGAACCGCGCCGAGCGCCTGGTCGGTGAAGCCGTCGAGCCGCTCCTTGCCGGCGTCGCGGGCCGCATTTACCGCCTGCCGGGCGGTGTCGTTGAGCCGCCGTCCGGCATTGCCGAGCAGCTGCCGCTCCTGCCGGGTGACCGGGAACAGCGCGCCGACGATCGCGCCCAGCGCAAGGCCGCCGACCAGAGCCGCCATCGGATTGCCGTCGATGCCGTCGGCGGTGCGGCGGCCGGCGCTCGCCGCGGTGTTCCGGGCGGAGGAATAAGCCGAGGCCGTCCGCTCGCGCGCCGCCTCATAGGCGTCCGCCGCGCTTTGCCGTACCGAAGCGAGCGGTCCGCCGTCGCTGCCGCCGCTTTGGCCGCCGGCGCCCGTGGCGTTCGTTCCGGTGGGGGCGGAAGTGTCGGTGGTGGTGGTCATGCTTTTGCTCCTTCGCGTCGTGCATCGACGGCGGTCGGCGCCGTCAAATCATATTTGCCGTCGCCGGCATCGAGACGGGTGGTGACGAGATCCTCGTCCGCGGGCTTCGCGAAAAGCCGCGACACCGCCGATCTGATCGGCGCGCGGGCGAGGAAGAGGGTGAAGGCGGCCAGCACCGAGGCCGCCGCCACCGGCCGCGCCTTCACCGCATCGACCGCATCGTCGGCAAGCTCGCCGCTGCGGTCCTTGACGCCTTCCCAGGCGTTGCTGGCGATGGTTCCGGGCCGCAGCCTTTCCTGAAGCTCCGAGGCGGTCGCGAGCAGCTGCCGCCGCGCCACGTCGGCCGCCCGCCGCGCCTCGTAAATCTGTTTCGCGCTCATGGCGTCGACTCCCCCGCGGCGAGCGCCGCCCGTTCCTCGGCATCGCCGCCGAGCGCCTTCATCCGCGCCGCGCCGAAGCGGACGAGGAAGAAGGAGAGGATCGCGATCGCGGCGAAGACGATCAGCCCCGCCAGCACCGGTCCGCCCACCACCGGCGCGAGGCCGAGGGCGAGGCAGATGACGAGGGTGCCGAGCGCCGCGTTCAGCAACAGAAAGGCGCCGACCAGGGCGATGACGCCGCTTCGCGCATTGGCCATGCGGCGGCCCGCAATCGCCTTGTAGACGCCCGCCTCGGCGCGGACATAGGCCTTGCCCTCATCCGCGAGGCGGCCGAACAGGTCTCCGATCGAGGGGTCGGGCGGAGTGCTCACCGGCATGTCCACGATCAGGCCCCGGCGCCGCCGCGGCCGCCGCCCGAGCGGGGCGCGCTGCTGCGCGCTTCGCCTTCGGTTTCCTCGGGCATTCCCGACTTGATCAGCCGCACCAGGGTGAAGCCGACCACGGCGGCGATGCCGATGGCGATGCCGGGGCTCTTGCGCACCGCGTCGCGGACAGTGTCGTAAAGCTCGTCGACCTCCTTGCGGCGCAGAGTGTCGGCGAAGCCGGAGACGGCGTCGGCCGCCTTGCGGGCATATTCGCCATATTCCTCGCCCATCCGCTCGTCGATCGTCTCGGCGGTCTCGCCGACCACCCGCGACAGCTCGTCGAGCGCGTCGCTGGCGCGAGTCTTGCCGCCTTCGGCGAACTCGCGGACGCGGTCGCCCGCCTGGTCGCGAAGCGCACTCGCCTGGCCGCGAAGCTGCTCGACCACGCCGCCACCCGCGCCGTCATCATTATTGTCGTTGCTCACGTTCGATCCTCCTCCCGTGCCGGTTCCTCCGGTGGCCGTGCCGCCGGTGCCGTCGCCGCCGGCGGCGCCGATGAAGCCGGAGCTCGCGCCGCCGCCACCGGTCTGGGCACCGCCGGCCTGGCCGCC
>JAQGLF010000262.1 GCA_028293025.1 Alphaproteobacteria bacterium | reverse complement strand
CGGATCGATTCCGGCGAGGAGACGCGGGCGTAGCGCTCGCCGACGATCTCGCGCCAGCGGCTGACCACCGAGGACTGGACGAAGCCGAAGCGGCGGAAGGCGGCGCCTCCAACCGTGGGCAGCATGTCCGACACCGATCGCGCCCGGTTGGCGCGGGGCGCGGCCGCCTGCTTTTTTGTCGTCCCGCCCGATTTCACCATCCCCGCGACCATGGCATAGGCGGACCATGCCCGTCGATGGATCAAATGCCCTGCTCGCCTGGTATGCTGTGGATAAAAGGCGGCTGCCCTGGCGCGCCGAAGCGGGCGAGCGGCCGGACCCTTATCGCATCTGGCTGTCGGAGGTGATGCTGCAACAGACGACGGTCGCCGCCGTCATCCCCTATTTCGAAAAATTCACCCGCCGCTGGCCGAACGTCGAAACGCTGGCCGCGGCGGCCGATGCGGAGGTGATGGGGGCCTGGGCGGGGCTGGGTTATTATGCCCGCGCCCGCAACCTCCTCGCCTGCGCGCGCCTGGTGGCGGCCGAACACGGCGCGCTTTTTCCCGACAGCGAGGAGGCGCTGCGCCGGCTGCCGGGCATCGGCCGCTATACCGCCGCCGCGATCGCCGCCATCGCCTTTGGCCGCCGCGCCGTGGTGGTCGACGGCAATGTCGAGCGCGTCGTCTCGCGGCTGTTCGCGGTCGAGGAGGCGCTGCCCGGCGCGCGCGAGACTCTCTACGCGCTGACCGACCGGCTGACGCCCGCCACCGGCGCCGGCGATTTCGCCCAGGCGACGATGGACCTGGGCGCCGGCATCTGCACCCCGCGCGCTCCCGATTGCGGCCGCTGCCCGGTCGCTTCCTCCTGCGAAGCGCAGCGGCGCGGCGATCCGGAGCTTTACCCGGTCAAGGCGGCGAAGGCGCCGAGGCCGCGTCGGCAGGACGTCGCTTACTGGCTCGAACATGGCGGCGAGGTATTGCTCGTCCGCCGCCCGCCGAAGGGGCTGCTGGGCGGCATGCTCGCTTTCCCGACCGGCTTGGCGCCCGCCGAAGCCGAATGGCGCGAAGCGGGCAGCGTCGACCACGTCTTCACCCATTTCGCGCTCAATATGCGCCTGCTCTGCGCCAGCGCCGACGCGCGCGGCGAGGGCATCTGGTGGCCCGTCGACAAGCTCGACGAAGCCGGCCTTCCCACCCTGTTCGGCAAGCTCGCCGCGCGCGGCGCCGAATGGCGGCAGGCGGCATGAACCTCCGTCCCGGCTTCACCGGCGCCGGCATCGACCGCGCCGATCACCTCCGCCTCGACGAAGCGAAAGTGGCGGCGCTGGCAGCGCATGCGGCGGCGCGGCTGCTGCGGCTGGCTGCGCTCGATCCGCTGCTCGGCGAGGACGGAAGGCTGGCCTGGGGCCCGCTCGCCGAGCGGGCGGGAGACGCGGAGCTGATCTTCCTCGGCCTCGCCGGCGAGACGCCGCTCTTCGCGCCTTTGCTGCCGGTCGAGCCGGGGCAGCGGGGCTGGGCGGTGTTCGGCATCCTCTCGCGCATGGCGCCGGAGGACGCGGCTTTGTGGGGCATGGCGCGCAGCCTGATCGAATGGCAAGCCCGGCACGGCTTTTGCGGCCGCTGCGGCGCGCCGACGCGGAACTTCCGCGGCGGCTGGGGCCGCCGCTGCACCGGTTGCGGCCTCGAACATTTCCCGCGCGTCGATCCGGTCGTGATCATGCTCGCCGAGCATGACGGCCGGGTGCTGCTCGGCCGCCAGCCGCAATATCCGCCCGGCCGCTATTCGGCGCTCGCCGGCTTCGTCGAGCCCGGGGAATCGATCGAGGAGGCGGTGGCGCGCGAGATCGGGGAGGAAGCGGGGCTCGAGGTCGCCAACATCCGCTACGTCGCCAGCCAGCCCTGGCCCTTTCCCGGCCAGTTGATGATCGCCTGCATCGCCGAAGCCGCTTCGGATGCGGTCGCGCTCGACCGCAACGAGCTCGAGGACGCGATCTGGGTCGACCGCGCCGGCGTCGCCGCGGCCCTCGCCGGCGAGGCGGACGCGCCCTTCCTCGCGCCGCCGCCTTTCGCCATCGCCAACACGCTGCTTCGTTATTGGGCGGACGGTCTTGCCCGCTCGCCCGCCCCCGCATAAAGGAGCGCCCGAACGCGTTCCACATCCGCGCGGGCGCGTCCCTGCCCGCTGCTTCCGAAGAGGTTTCCGGCTTCATGGACAATCGCACCAACACGATCGCGGGATGGGTGCTCTTCGCCGGTATCGTGGCGCTGGGCGGGACGATCGTCACCGGCGAGATGTACCGTGCCGAGCGGCCGGAAAAGATGGGCTATCCGATCGAGGGCGTGGAGCCCGAGCCGGGCCAGGGTGGCGGCGAGGCGGCCGAGCAGCCGGCGGCTTTCTACCTGGCCTCCGCCGACCCCGCGAAAGGCGCGGAGGTGTTCAAGAAATGCACCGCCTGCCACGTCGCCGCCAAGGGCGGACCGAACGGCACCGGCCCCAATTTGTGGGGCGTGGCCGGCTCCGGCATCGCCAAGCGGCCGACCGGCTTCGCTTATTCGCCGGCGCTTTCGGGCAAGGGCGGCAATTGGAGCTGGGACAATCTCTTCGCCTGGCTGAAATCGCCGCGCGATTTCGCACCGGGTACCAAGATGACCTTCGCCGGCCTCTCCAAGCCGGAAGACCGGGCGAACGTCATCGCCTTTCTGAACACGCAAGGCGACGCGCCGCTGCCGCTCCCCGCCGCGCCCGCGCAGGCGAAGAATCCGGCCCAGGCCGCGGCCGAGCAGAAGGGCCATGGCGCCCAGGGCGACAAGGGCGCGAAGCAGCCGGTGCTGACCGAGCAGCAGGCCGCGCAGAGCCCCGGCAAGAACATCCACGACCAGGCCGCGCCGGCGGTCAACGGCCGCGCCGCGCAGACCAAGACCGGGCACTGAGGCGGATCAGTCGGCGGCGAACTGGCTGAGGTCAGCAGCCGCGACAGCGGCCGGGATGTCGGGCAGCATTCTCCGCAACCCGTGCGAGGCGCGCTTCAGGTCGGTCTGCAGATAAGCCTTGAGATAGGGTTTCGCCGCTTCGGGCTCGCGCCCGCCGAGCCGCTGGAAGATGGCGAGGCCGGTGACCAGCGCGCCTTCGCTCAGATAGCCTTGGGTCCTCGACGACCAGCCCATCTCGCCCGCATCCTGGAACTGGCTGAAGTTGCGGGCGCTGTTGGCGAGGAAGATGCCGAAGCCGAGGCCCACGGCGACGAGATCGGTATGCAGCTCGTGCAGCGACCAGCCGCCGGGCGGGGCGCTTCGTGCGCTCAGCATCAGATAGTGAGAAAGCTCGTGCGCGAAGGTGGCGATGAGCGCCGTCGTGTCCGAGGCGAGCGAGGGATTGTAGGTGATCACCGCGCGCCCGGCCTCCACCTCCCGGGCGACGCGGAACGTGCCCGCCGGCGCCGGCGGCCCCTGGTGACGAAGGAGGAGCGCGGTGCCGGCACGGACCGGCCGATCGCTGCGGCCCCGCGCCAGCGTGCAGGGCCAGTCCGCCATGCCGGCGGCGCGGCGGACATGGCCGAACAGGTCCTCGATTCGCTCATGCCCGGCGCGGCCGGATGCGGGAAACCAGTGCGGGGTCGGCAGCACGAGCGGCCGCGCACCGACGGCGCCGAATTCCTGCTCCATCCATTTGAAGGTCGCCAGCTGCCAGTCGAGCTCGTCCCGGTCGATCGGGAGGCGCGGCCCGAACAGCGACAGCGTCAGTCGGGACAGAAAGGCTGGCCTTCCACGCCGGCATAATGCGTGCAGACATGGTGCCAGGCTTCCTCGGCGGTCTCGACGAAGCGGAACAGCTTGAGGTCGTCGGAGGAGACCACGCCTTCCTCGACCAGGGCCTCGAAATTCACCACCCGCTCCCAGAATTCCCGCCCGAAGAAGAGGATCGGCATCGGCTTCACCTTCTTGGTCTGGATGAGGGTCAGCAGCTCGAAGGATTCGTCGAACGTGCCGAAGCCGCCCGGGAAGATGGCAACGGCGCGGGCGCGCAGCAGGAAGTGCATCTTCCTCAAGGCGAAATAATGGAACTGGAAGCTCAAAGCCGGCGTCACATAGGGGTTCGGCATCTGCTCGTGCGGCAGCACGATGTTGAGGCCGATCGATTCGGCGCCGACGTCGGCGGCGCCGCGATTGGCCGCCTCCATGATCGACGGCCCGCCGCCCGAGCAGACGACGAAGTGGCGCTTGCCCTCGCCGTCGCGATCGGTGCGGCTGGCCAAGCGGGCGAGCCGCCGCGCCTCATCATAATATTTGGAATTGACCTTCAGCCGCTCGGCGACCCGGCGTTGCGCGTCGGTCGAAGCGGCGTCGATCAGGGCGTCGGCCTTGTCGGGCTCGGGAATGCGCGCCGAACCGTAGAAGACGAAGGTCGAGGCGATTCCCGCTTCCTCCAGGAACAGCTCGGGCTTCAGCAGCTCGAGCTGGAAGCGGACCGGGCGCAGATCCTCGCGGAGCAGGAAGTCGAGGTCCTGGAAGGCGAGGCGGTAAGCGGTCGAGCGGGTCTGCGGCGCGGCGGTGCTGTGCTCGGCGACGGCGGCGTCTTCCCGCGCCGGCGGGAATACTCTTTTGGGAGGGATCGGATCGGTCATGGCACGGGCTTTAGGGTCCGCGCTCGCTTCCCGCAACGCGCGCCGAAGTCGAAGAGAGTCCGCTAGCGGCAATAGGGCCCCTGCCCCATGTCGAAATGGAGGTGGTTGCGGTGATAGGCGTTGGCGTCGGGGCCGAGGCCGACCGCGAAGCGGCGGCAGCCGGCATCGTGGACCGCGCGCAGGAATTGGCGGACGTCCGAGTCGGCGCCCGGCCAGCCGTCGACCACGCTGATCCGTCGCCCGCCCTCGAGCACGAAGGCGCCGATATCGACGGCATTGGCGCGGCCATGCTCGCTGAGCCGGGCGCCCGCCTGGCCGTTGACCGGGCGACAGCTGTAAGTGCCGAAGCTCTCGATCTTCACCACCCGGCTGCGAAGCCACGCACGGGCGGCGGGCTGCACCGCCTCGCGCACCCACTGTTCGAAGCTCCGCGCCAGCGGGCAGGTCATCGCGCCGAGATTGGTGACCGGCGTGCCGATATCGAGCAATTGGACCGCGCCGAGCGCGGTGCAGCCATTGTCGAACGTCCGGTCCGGGAGCGGCCTGTAGCCGATGCCGTCACGGCCGAGATCGGCGAGGCATTGGAGAATGCGGGGATCGGCCTGGCCGAAGCTTTGGCCGCCCCGCGGCGGCTGGGCGTGCGGGCGGTGCTCGTCCGAAGGGATGCACGAGGCGAGCAGCAGCGGCGCGAGCAGGAGCCATGAGCGCATGAGGCGAGGGTGCGCATTTCCCGGTTGAAGATCAAGCGGTACCGACAATGCTATTGCGAATGATTTGCAGCAGCGATAACTGGCCGTAATGACTTTGCGAATCATTCTGGTTATCATATTGATCATGCCGGCGGCGCCGGCCCTTGCCGCCGACGAGGTCGCTGCGGCCGAGGCGGGGCCGGAGATCGTCGTCACCGGGACCCGCGATGCCTATCGGATCGGCGCCACCTCTTCAGCGACGCGAACGGCGACCGACCTCAGGGACATCCCGCAGTCGATCGGCATCGTCACCCGCGAGCAAATCGAGGACCAGGCGCTGCGTTCGATCGGCGATCTCCTCCGCTACGTCCCGGGCGCCACGGTCTCGCTCGGCGAGGGCAATCGCGACCAGATCTTCCTTCGCGGCAATGGCAGCACCGCCGACTTCTTCGTCGACGGGCTGCGCGACGACGTCCAATATTATCGGGGCCTCTACAATCTCGACCGGGTCGAGGTGCTGAAGGGGCCGAATGCGATGATCTTCGGCCGCGGCGGCGGCGGCGGAATCGTCAACCGGGTGACCAAGCAGCCGGTAGCGGCCAGGCCCTTCGCCCACGCCGAGGCCTCGCTCGACCGGGAGGGTGCCTGGTCGGCGGCGATCGACCTCAACCGCCCGCTGGGCGGCGCCTTGCTCGGCCGCTTCAATGCGGTCTACGAGCGGCTCGACAATTTCCGCGAGGTCTATGGCGGCCGCCGGATCGGCATCAACCCGACCTTGGCCCTGGTGCCCGACGACGACACCAGGATCGACCTTTCCTACGAATATGACAGCGACCGCCGCGTCACCGATCGCGGCATCCCCTCCGCCCGCGCCGGCAGCGTCGCCGATCCGGCGCCGCCGCTCGCGGGCTTCCGCGACACCTTCTTCGGCGCGCCGGGCGTCAACTGCACCCGTTTCGACGCCCATGTCGTCCACGGCGAGTTGCGGCACAATTTCGGCCCGAACCTGAGCCTCACCAGCCACTGGCTCTACGGCGATTACGACAAGATGTACCGCAACGCCTTCGCGGCGACCCCGGTCATCGTCACCGCCGCCGGCGCGCGGCTGGTCGGCATCGAGGCCTATCGCGACACCGTTCGCCGCCGCAATCTGCTCAACCAGAACGACCTCGTCTGGCAGGTCGCGACCGGTCCGCTTCGCCACACGATCCTCGCCGGCTTCGAATGGGCCGAGCAAGACAGCCGCAGCGACCATGTGAACGGTTTTTTCGACAGCGGAATCGCCACCGCAAACGATGGCCGCCGCACGTTCGTGCCGCTCGCCGACCCGATCCGCGTGCCGCCGATCGCCTTTCGCGCCGGCCCCGCCAACCGCGCGGTGCGGAGCGAGGCGAACGTCTTCGCGCTCTACCTTCAGGACCAGATCGCGATCGGCGACGATGTCGACCTGATCGGCGGCGTCCGGCGCGACAATTTCCGGCTGCGGCTCCACGACCTGCTCGGCGGCGGTGCGTTCGTCCGCACCGACGCCCTCTGGTCGCCGCGCCTCGGCCTGGTGCTGAAGCCGGCCGCCGCCCTCGCTTTCTACGCCAGCTACAACCGGTCCTTCCTGCCGCAATCGGGCGACCAGTTCGCCGCGCTCGACCCGACCTTGCAGGCGCTCGAGCCGGAGCGGTTCGACAATTATGAGATCGGCCTCAAATGGGATTTGCGGCCGGTGCTGAGCTTTACCGCGGCCGCCTATCGGCTCGACCGCACCAACAGTCGCGCGCCCGATCCGAACGACCCGAGCCGCACAATCCTCACCGGCGCCCAGCGCAGCCGCGGCATCGAGCTCGCCCTCAATGGCCAGATCAGGCCGAACTGGCGGGTGAGCGCCGGCTATGCGCTGCAGGAGGCCGAGATCGCCCGGACCACCGCCGCGGCGCCGGCCGGCCGCCGTATTGCCCTGGTGCCGCGTCACCAGGCTTCGCTCTGGACGCGCTACGATGTCTCGCGCCGCTTCGGCGCCGGCCTCGGCCTCTACACCCAGTCGCGCAGCTTCGCCTCGATCTCCAACAGCGTCGTGCTGCCCGGCTATGCGCGCCTCGACGGCGCCGTCTACGTCCGCCTCGCCCGAGGGATGGAGGCGCAGGTCAATGTCGAGAATCTGCTCGGCGCCCATTATTTCGCGACGGCGTCCAACGACAACAATATCATGCCCGGCGCGCCGCGGACGCTGCGGGGAACGATCCGCTTCCTCTTCTAGGCGGCCCTGCCTACAGGCACGTCATGGACCTCGCCATCCTCGAGACGGGCCGGCCGCCGGCAATTTTCCAGGGCCGCTTCGAGCGCTACCCCGCCATGTTCGAGCGCCTGCTCGGGCTGAAGGCGGTCAGCTACGACGTCGAAGCCGGCGCGCTGCCGGCGCGGCCGGGCGACCACGAAGCCTATCTGGTCACCGGCTCGGCGGCCGGCGTCTACGACACATTGCCCTGGATCGGTCCGCTCGGGGATTTCCTCCGGAGCGCGAAGGGCGAGGCGAAGCTGGTCGGCATCTGCTTCGGCCATCAGATCATGGCGGAGGCGTTCGGCGGCCGGGTCGAGAAATCCGCGCGTGGCTGGGGCGCCGGCCTCCAGCGCTACGAAATCGCTGCTCGCGAGCCCTGGATGGACGATGCCGAAGCGATCGACATTCCGGTGTCGCACCAGGACCAGATCGTCGCCCTGCCGCCGCACGCGCGCGCGATCGGGGGAAACGCCTTCAGCCCGTTCGGCATGCTCGCTTATGACGACCAGCCGGCGATCTCGATGCAGTTCCACCCCGAATTCGAGCCCGCTTTCGCCAAGGCCCTGATCGAGAGCCGCTTCGACAGGGTCTCCGATCCCGATGCCGCCATCGCCTCGCTCGACGCCCCCGACGATCGGAAACGGGTTGCAGGATGGATCCGGAGGTTTTTGGAATCCTGATATAGAACCGTCATCCCGGCCCTTCGCCGCCGCCTGCGGCGACGCTCAGGATAAACCTCGGCAAAGCCGAGGGCCGGGATCTCAGGGAGATTAGCCGCTGCGCCTTTTTCGCGCTGAGATCCCGGCCTCCACCGGGATGACGTCAAGGTCTTACGGCTTCAAAAAAGCCCTCAGCTCACGCGCGAACACCGCCGGCTGGTCGAGCATGATGAAATGGTAGGAATCGGGAATGTTCTTCAGCACCGCCTGCGGCGCCTTGGCGTAGGACAGGCGGTAGAATTGATCGAGCTGCGCCACCGTCACCGGCGCATTCGCAGGCACCACCCAGAGCACAATCAGCGGCACCTTGATATTGGCCAGCTCGGGCCGAAGGTCGGTGGTGATGATCTCGTACATCGCCTGCCCCGACACGGCGGGATCGCTGGCGAGCGACTGCGCGATCGGGCCGGCGCGCTGGCTCTCCGTCTTCACCATGGCGGCGATGGTCTGCTCGATCGACTGGCGGCGCTGCTCCCCCCGGCCGCCCGCAATCGCGGTGCGGATCTGCTCCGCGGTCGTCCGCACGGCGTCCGGCGCGGCGCCGGGCGGTGCGAACATGGCGCCGAGATAGGGCATCATGTCGACCACCATCACTTTCGAGGCGAGCTCCGGATGGCGGGCGGCGATCATCATCGCCCAGGTGCCGCCGAGCGAATGGCCGACCAAAGCCGGCCGATTCAGCTTCTTCTCCCTTATGTAGCGGGCGATCTCCTCGGCCACCGGCGCCACCACCGGTCCCGAGGCATTGGCCCCTGGCGCCGCGCCGTCGAAGCCGGCGACGTGGACGAGATGGTAGCGATAGCCGGGGACGGCGGCGACGCTGCCCTCCCAGACCTTCGGCGAGGAGCTGAGGCCCGGTATCAGCACCACGTCCGGCCCGCTTCCGCGCATCTCGACGCTGATCCGGTCGCTATGGAACGGCGCCGCGTCGGCCGTGCCCGCGAATAGGCCGAGCAAGGGCAGCATCAACAAGGCAAGAATCCGGATCATGGCGCGTCCCCCGATTTGAGCCCTTCACTGTATCATCGAAATAATACGGTTAAGCGTCCGATCAGGACCCCGCGGAGGTATCGCAGGCGGCGGGGTCGCCGCTGTCCAGGCCCTTCTTCAGCCAGGCGGTCCGCTGCGCCGAGCTGCCATGGGTGAAACTGTCGGGGACGACGGTGCCCTGCGCTTCCTGCTGCAGCCGGTCGTCGCCGATCGCCGAGGCGGCGCGCAGCCCCTCTTCCGCATCGCCGGGCTCGAGCAGGGGCCGGCCCTGCGCGTCCTTCGCATTTGCCGCCCAGACTCCGGCGAGGCAGTCGGCCTGCAGCTCGACGCGGACCTGGAGGGCGTTGCCCTGCTTGGTCGAGGCCGCCTGCTGCTGCCGCTCGACCTGCGCCAAAGTGCCGCTCAGAAACTGGATGTGGTGGCCGACCTCGTGCGCGATCACATAGGCCTGGGCGAAATCGCCGGTGGCGCCGAAGCGGCTGGAGAGCTCGCCGTAGAAGCTGGTGTCGAGATAGATCTTGTGGTCGGTCGGGCAATAGAAGGGCCCCATTGCCGATTGGGCGACGCCGCAGCCCGATTGCCCCTCGCCGCCATAGAAGACGAAGCGCGGCGGCGTATAATGTTCGCCCTTTTTCGCGAGGAGCTGCGACCAGGTGTCCTCGGTGCTGGCGAGCACCTGGCAGGAGAAACGGCTGGCGGCATCGACATTGCAGGCGGAGGTGCCGCCGGCGGCGCGGCTCACCTGCTGCGGCGCCACCGCCGCCCCGGGCCCGCCGACGCCGAGACTGCCGCCGCTGCCCAGGGTCGACAGCGCGCAATAGCCGAGCAGCAGGACCAGCACACCGCCGATGCCGAAGCGGCTGAGCACCAGGCCGAAAAGAAGGCCGCCGAAGCCGCCGCCCCCGAACCCGCCGCCCCCGCCGAAGCTCTGGCCCCTCTGGTCCTCGACATTGTCGCTTTCCCGATAATCGCCGAGCCGCATGTCCCGCTCTCCTCGCTGGTGCTGCCTCAATGCATCGCCGATCCCGCGGTTGCAAAATGGCGCTTCCGGCTCGAAAGGGGGGCTTCTTCTCCAGCCAAGGGCCCAAAGTCGATGTTCCTCAAAGGCAAGAACGCCCTCGTCACCGGCTCCACCTCCGGCATCGGCCTCGCCATCGCCCAGGCGCTCGCCGCGGAGGGGGCGAATCTCGTCATCAACGGTTTCGGCGATTCCGCCGCAGTGGAGCGGGAGCGCGCCGGGCTCGAGCATAAGAGCGGCGGCCACGCCGTCTACAGCGATGCCGACCTCACCAAAGCCGAAGCGATCGAAGCGATGATGGCCGAGGTGACGGACAAGCTCGGACCGATCGACATCCTCGTCAACAATGCCGGCATGCAGCATGTGGCGCAGGTCGACTAATTCCCTCCGGAGAAATGGGATCTGATCATCGCCCTCAACCTCAGCGCAG
>JAQGLF010000244.1 GCA_028293025.1 Alphaproteobacteria bacterium | reverse complement strand
CGGCGACCCGGCTGCCGGTGCCGTCGGCATTCAGCGAGGTCGCGCCGCCGATCGTGACGCTGCCGCCGGTCGCCGTCACCAGGGCCTGGCCGCCGGTCCCGGTTGCGGCGGTCGTCGACGGTGAGGCGTTGTCGCCGGCCGTGCCGGTCGCCGTCGCCGTCAGGCCGCCGGTGATCTGAACGGCCCCTTTCGCCACGTTGACCTCTGCGAGGCCTCCGGTGCCGATCCCGGCAGTCGTGGTCGATGTGTTGAAGCCGCCGCGGCCGTCCGCGCTCAGACGGGCACTGCCGCCGATCTTGACGATGCCGCCCGTGGTGAGGATCGCCGCCTCGCCCCCCTGCGCATCGATGTTGCCGAAGCCGCTGGCGCCGCTCAGGTCCTGATCCGATCGGAGGAGGAGGTTGCCGCCGATCGTCACCGTGCGGCCGCCCGGCGCTTCCACATGCGCCCTCGCGTCGGCCTGCAGCGTCACATTGCCGCTGAAGCTCGTATCCGCATTGATGCTGTCGACGATGAAGTCGGTCGTGGCGCTGCCGATGACGTCGGACGTGATCGTGCCGCCCTGGATGCGGAAGCTCGCAGCCGCGTTCGAATTGGTGTTCGGGACGAGCGCGTCGGCGGAGGTGACGTCGCGTCCGGCGGAGAGGATGATCTCGCCATTCTGGATGGCGGCGCTGCTCGCCGCGTCGAAGCCGACATTGCCCTGCAGGAGAGCGGTGATCGCCGCATTCTTCGGCACGGCGACCATGTAGATGCGCTGGTTGTCGCCCACGCCGGTGCTGGCGGGGCCGCCGGTCGTGCCGTCGTGAACGATCGTGTTCGTGGCGCTGCTGCTGCCGATCTTGACGTTGATGTCGAACAGGCCGTTGTTGATCTTCAGCGACACGGATTCCGCCGCGACGTAAGCGATCGAGCCGTCCGCCTTGACGATGCCGTGCTGCTCGATCACCGGCGCCGCCATGGCGATATAGCTGCCCGGATTGAGGGCGCTGATCTGCGCGCCGGCCGAGATCGTGATCTTCGATTTGGGATCGACTGCGCCGTTGAGGCCGTAGGTGTTGGCGACGAAGAAGCTGCCCGCGCCGTTGACGAAGGGGGCGATGGTGGTGAGCAGCAGATTGCCGACGTCGATCACAGCCTTGCCGCCGATCAGGATGCCGCCCGGGCTGTAAAAGGCCACCGTGCCGCCGCGGGCGGTGCCGGTGAGGCTCTGGATCTGGCCGATAATCGTGCCGTTCAGGGCGATGGCGCGGGTCGGATCCTTCGGCACGATCCGGTTGAGGACCATGAAGTCCTTGTTGTTGATCCCGTTCTGGAAGGTGGCGATGTTGCCGGCGGGGAGGAAGTCGATCGCCGGTCCGCCGATGGCGGCATCGGTCGGCGTCCAGTCGAGGATCGCGCTCGGCGTGTCGATGCGCAAGGTCTCGGTGGTGGGGCCGGTGATGAGCCGCGTCGCCGCCCCGGCGCTGACGACCTCGCTGCCCTGGAAGGCCTGGGCCCGCGCCGGCCCGGGCGCGCTCATCGTCATGCAGACGATGGCGGCCGCGGCGGAGGACAGAAGCAGGCGGGCGCGCAACGGCCGCGGCCCAATTTCCGTGGGACGGCGCTCAGCGTTCATCGGGCGCTCCATGGCAGCAGGCGGGTGGTGAGGGTGACGAGGAGACGCGGATCGCGGCGCTTGGTCTCGAGTCCGGCGCGTTCCAGCGGCGCGGCGAGGGTGATTTCGAGCCGGGCGCGGTCGCCGAACGAGGCGCGTACCCCGCCGCCCGCCGAGGCGAGCCGCTGAGGCCCGATCGCGGGAAAGACCCGGTCCAGATTGTTCACCCAGGCGGCATCGAAGAAGAGGAAGGGCTGGATCGCGACGGTGCCGGGACCGGGGGGGATCAGGCGGCCGTAGCGAAGCTCGGCCTGGAAGCCGATGCCCCGGTCGCCGAGCAGGGTCGCCGGGTCGTAGCCGCGGCCGATCGTGTAATTGCCGGCCGAATATTCCTCGAAGCTGAGCAAAGGCTTGCCCGTGCTCTGGGCGCGGATGCCGAGGAACAGGCCGAGGACCGGCGCCGGGCGGAACTCGGCGGCTCCCTCGACGCGCAGGACGGTGGCCTTCGCATCGCCTTCGACATGGCTGGGCGGCACCAGGCCCGGCCCGAGGCAGCGGGTGAAGGCGGCGCCGCAGGCGGGCGTCGCGCCGAACAGGCCGAGACCCTGGCGCAGCTCGACGGTCCCGCCCAGCCGCCATCGCGGCTCGGCGGCGCTGTAGCCGGCGCGGCGGCCGAAGCTCATCCGGTCCGCCCGGGTGAAATCGAAGCGGGCGAAGCCGATTCGGAGGCGGTCGCGCGTGAGCGGAAGCGTGTTCACCGAGACGTCCTGGTCGACGATGTCGAGGCCGATCGCGCCCCAGATGGCCGATGCCTGCGTGCGCTCGAACGGGTAGCGGGCCTCGGCCGTCGCAAGCAAGGTGCGGGCGCGGACGTGGAGGCCCGGATCGGCGACCGTCGGCCGCGTCCAGGCGTAGGTGAACTGGCCGGAGAGAATCAGCCCTTCCGACCCGACGCGAAAGTCGTGGCCGAGCTGGAGCGTCTGCTGTTCCTTGAAATCGAGGGTCGAATAGAAAGCGAGGCTGGTCCGGTCGCCAAGGCCGGTGAGTCCGTAAAGCTCGCCGCGGACGAGA
The DNA here is from genome assembly GCA_028293025.1 of Alphaproteobacteria bacterium. Lineage (GTDB taxonomy): Bacteria > Pseudomonadota > Alphaproteobacteria > Sphingomonadales > Sphingomonadaceae > Allosphingosinicella. The sequence goes on along the minus strand of JAQGLF010000244.1, from coordinate 24,938 downwards.
GCGCCCCACGGCCCGAGCGCATGGGAGCCGAAATTCTGGAGGTTCGCGTCGACCTCTCCGGCCACGCGCTGGACGATGACGTCGCCGACCACCTCGCCGCGGCCGGCCCCGGCCGAGCGGAGCGAGAGCCGTATCTGGTAGCCGGGCAGATCCGAGGCGAGGAGAAGATAGCGCTCGGCCTCGTAGCGGTTGAACACCTCCTGGCGGGTCAGCTTCTCGAGATAGCGCGCGATGGTCCGCTCCGAGCGGCCGGCGTCGCCGCGGACGTGGATCGCGATGAGCTTCGCCATCAGCACGGTGAAGCGGACCTTGCCGCCGGAAATATGCTGCTCCGGGATCTCGACCGCGGCGATATAGCCGGCGTCGCGAAGGATCGTCGCCGCGCGGTCGCGGATCTCGCAGACCGCCGAGATCGGCTGCTCGCGGCCGAGATAGGGTGTGAAAGCCGGCCGCAGATCCTCCGGCGCAAGGCCGCGCAAATCGTCGAACGTCACATCGGTCGGTGTGAACCTGATGTCGCGATAGGCCTCCGCATCGAGCGCGCAGGGCGATCGCTCGACCCCGCCCTCGACGATCAGCTTCGGCGCCGGCAGCGGCGCCGGCATCGTCGGCCGCTGGACCTCCTCGCGCGTCGGAGCGCGTGGCGGCTGCGAAATAGTCTGGGCGCCGAGCGCCAAGGGCAGCGCGGCAAAAGCCATGGCAGCGGCGAGGGCCGAAAGAGACCCGCGCGTCCGGAACGCAGCACTGGAAGCCTTTCGCTTCACGTCCACCCCCTCTTCGGCCACCGCTCCCCGGGCGGCGGCGGGTCGGCACCCGCTGAAGGTGACAGACCCTGCGCCCGGGGCCGCAAGACGGCAAGCGGCATGGCTTTTCCAGTTTGCACCCAACGGGCATTTTCTTCAGGAAGCCTTGATGCCCAATCCTCCCTCCGAGCGGCTGCTGAGCGCCCTGGCGGAGCTTCTGGGCCCGCGCGGCTTCACCCGCGCGCCGGAAGACATGGCGCCGTGGCTGACCGATTGGCGCGGCCGCTATCATGGCCGGGCCGCGGCCCTGGTCTCGCCCGCCTCGACCGAAGACGTGCAGGCGGTCGTCACCGCCTGCGCCGGAGAGCAGGTGGCTCTGGTGCCGCAGGGCGGCAATAGTTCGATGGTCGGCGGGGCAACGCCCGACGCCGCGGGCGCCGCGCTCCTCCTCTCGCTGCGCCGCATGAACCGGATCCGCAGCGTGTCTGCCGACGACAATGTCCTCGTGGCCGAGGCGGGAGTCATTCTCGCTCACGTCCACGAAGCGGCGGCGGGCGCCGGGCGGCGATTCCCCCTGTCGCTGGGCGCGAAGGGATCGGCGACGATCGGCGGGCTGGTCTCGACCAATGCCGGCGGGACCCAGGTGCTGCGCTTCGGGCCGATGCGGTCGCTGGTGCTGGGGCTGGAGGCGGTCTTCCCCGACGGCTCCGTCGTCCACGGTCTCTCGGCCCTGCGCAAGGACAATCGCGGCTACGATCTCAAGCAATGGCTGATCGGGGCGGAAGGCACTTTGGGCGTGGTCACCGCCGCGAGCCTGAAGCTGGTCGCGGCGTTCGGCTCGCGCGCGGTGGCCTGGGTCGGCCTCGCCGCGCCTTCCGCGGCCTTGTCGCTGCTGCGCTTCCTCGAGGACCGGCTCGGCGAGGCGGTGGAGAGCTTCGAGCTGGTTCCGGCCGCGGCGCTCGATTTGGTTCTGCGCCACGTCCCGGGAACCCGCGCGCCGCTGGCGCGGTCCGAGCCCTGGAACGTGCTGGTCGAGACGGTGGCGCCGATCGGCGGACCTGAGGTGGCGGCGCGGCTGGAGGCGGCGCTCGGCGCGGCGCTCGAGGCCGGGCATGGGCGGGACGCGGCGCTCGCGGCCAGCGATGCGCAGGCGGAGGCGATGTGGCGGTTGCGCGAATCGATCGCCGAAGCCGAGCGGCAGGAGGGCCCGGCGCTCAAGCACGACATCTCGGTGCCGGTCGCCGCCATGCCTGCGTTCCTCGAGACGGAAGGCTCGGCGATCGAGCGCGATTTTCCCGGAACCCGGATCGTCGCTTTCGGCCATCTCGGCGACGGCAACATCCATTTCAACGTGCTGGCGCCCCCCGGCGCCGGCCCCAGCTGGGTCGAGGAAGCGGGGGCCGAAATCACCAATATCGTCTACGACCGCGTCACGGCCGCCGGCGGCTCGATCTCGGCCGAGCACGGCATCGGCCAGACGAAGCGCGACGCGCTTGCCCGCACCGCGGAGCCGGCCCGCCTCGCCCTCCAGCGCCGGATCAAGGCGGCGCTGGATCCCGCCGGGATCATGAATCCGGGCAAGCTTTTCCCTTGACAGCGGCACCGGCGGCGGGAAGCGGGAAAGGAACCAGGCGCCCTGTCGTGAGTATCGGCGGCGTCGCCGCAAGCAAAAGTATGAGCACCTGATGGGTTTGCTTCACAAATTGTCGTTCGGCCTTGTCGGCGAGGGCGGCGGCCCCCGCGGGAAGGCCGGCGCGCGCGCTTATGCGATCGGCGACATTCACGGCCGGCTCGACCTGCTCGACGGGCTGCTTCGCCAGGTCGAGGAGGATATCGCAGGGCGCAGGCCGAAGAAAACCTATATCGTCTTCCTCGGCGATCTCATCGACCGGGGTCCGGATTCGGCCGGCGTGGTCGAGCGGCTGCGCACCTGGCGGCCGCGGTACGGCCGCCCGATCTTCCTCGGCGGCAATCACGAGGAGGTGCTGCTGCGGATCCTCGGCGGCGACGCGACGATCCTGCCCGACTGGCTGAAGTTCGGCGGCGCTGAATGCGCGCGCAGCTACGGCATCGATGTCGAGGCGTTGCGGCGCATGGAGGACGCAGCGGCGGTCGAGGCCGTCCGCGCCAAGGTGCCGCGCCCGCATCGCGAATTCCTGGAGAATTTCGCCGACACCTTCCGCTTCGGCGACTATCTGTTTGTCCATGCCGGCATCCGCCCCGGCATCGCCGTCGAGGAGCAGGACCGGCAGGATCTGCGCTGGATCCGCGAGCCTTTCCTCGGCGACGCCAAGGAGCATGGCTTCGTCGTCGTCCACGGCCACACGATCGTGGCGGAGGTCGACCAGCGGCCGAACCGGATCGCGATCGACACCGGCGCCTATCACAGCGGCGTGCTGACCGCTTTGGGTATCGAGGAGGAGGAACGCTGGCTGCTTTCGACCGGCGGGTGATCGCCGCCGGAGCTTCGACCTCTTCTCCTATGTTGTTGTAATGGAAGCAGTTTCACGCCAAAGCGAGCGGAACTGGCAGGATTTCGACTTGACCGGAAGGCCGCATCGGCTAAGCGTGGGGACAGAATTTTGCAAAATTTGGAATCGTCCGTGCCGTATCCTCACCAGTCCGGCCAGGTGGGCTCCGTGCCCGCGCTGAGCTTTGTTGCGTTCCTTCGAGTGGCGCTGACCGTGGTCGCCTGCGCGGTTCTGGCGAGTTGCGCCGGCACGCGCGGCGGTCCGATCCCCTACAACGTCCAGAACTTCGCCGCGCCCGACGCGCCGACGACGGTGGGGCTTGAGGAAGATTACAAGATCGCGCCGCTCGACACGCTGCACGTCAACGTTTTTCAAGTGGCGGATCTGTCTAACGACTATGAAGTGGACCTGACGGGCACGATCTCGATGCCGCTCATCGGCAGCGTCCGCGCCGTCGACCTCACCACCAAGCAACTCAACCAGAAGATCACCCAGCTTCTCAGCGAGAAATACCTCCAGCATCCGGACGTCAGCGTCGCCGTCAAGTCGTCGAGCACGCGCAACATCACCGTCGACGGTTCAGTCCGGCAGGCCGGCGTGTTCGCGGTAACGGGCCGTCTCACCCTCCTCCAGGTGATCGCGCTGGCGCACGGAACGGACGACAATGCCAATCCGCATCGGGTGGCCGTGTTCCGGACCATCCAGGGTCAGCGCACGGCGGCGGCCTTCGACCTGACCAGCATCCGCCGCGGCCAGGCCGAGGACCCGCGCGTCTACAGTGGCGACATCGTCGTTGTCGACGGATCAAAGGTCAAAGGTACCTGGACGACGATCATGCAGGCCCTCCCGCTCCTGGGGATCTTCCGGCCCTTCGGGATCTGACCTTTTTGGCGCCGGCGCCACCAGCCACGTGAAAGGCAGCTTCGCTTTCCTATGAGCAAGAACGACATCGAGCCCGCGGGCTCTCACCCGATCTGGCCGCTCGCGCCGCAAACCGGCGGCGCGCTCGCCCTGCCGCAAGGCTGGGCACCGCAGCCTTCGGGGGGCGGGATCCTGCCGACGGACCTGAATCTCGCGACTTTGTGGCGGGTCGTTTCCGAATGGCGCTGGCTGATCCTTGGCACGGTCGCAGTCGGGCTTGCCGGCGCCATCGTCATCACCTTCCTGACGACGCCGCTTTATCGCGCACAGGTGATGCTTGAAATAAATCCGCCTCAGGTCGAGGCAGTCGACCAGTCGAAAGTGTCTCGCGGCGGAGGCGAGGGCTATTTCGATCAGCGCGCCTATTTAGCGACGCAGATCGGCCTGCTTCAAAGCAAGAATCTCGCGGAAAGGGTGGCCGAGGATCTCAACCTCGTTTCGAATCCCTCCTTCGCGCCGACGGGCGCGGACCGGGCGACGCGAAAGAAGATCGCTGGCGGCCGCATCGCGGGCGGCTTCCAGGCAAAAGTGCTTCAGGACAGCCGGCTCATCCAGCTGACCTACGTCTCCCCGTCGCCGGCATTGGCGGCGCAGATCGCCAACAGCTATGCCGACAATTTCATCAATTCCAACCTGCAGCGTCGATACGAATCCACCGCTTATGCCCGGAACTTCCTGGAAAAGCAGATCGCCAAGACGAGGGCGGAGCTGGAGGTTTCGGAGCGTCAGCAAGTGGCTTATGCGCAGGCGCACGGCATCATCAATACGGCCGGCGGCGATAATGCGAAGGGAAGCGACACGAATTCCATCCAGGGCGCGTCGCTGATCGCTCTCAACCAGGCCCTCGCCGACGCCCAGACGAAGCGAATCATCGCTGAGGAGGCGTATCGCAGCGAATCGCGGGTCGGCACCACCAGCGAGGTCAATGAGAGCACGGCTCCGCTGCGGACCGAGCGAGCCCAGCTCGAATCCCAATATCAGGAGAAGCTCGCCTCCTTTAAGCCCGAATATCCGGACATGGTGCGCATGCGTTCGCGGATCGATTCGCTCGACCAGCAGATCCGCCGCGAGGCCGGGCAAGTCAGCAACGGGCTCTCGAACAGCCTGCTGGCGCGATTTCGCGCCGCCGCGGCTGCCGAACGGGAGCTCCAGGGGCGGGTCAACGGCCTGAAGAGCGCAGTGCTCGGTCTGCGTGAGTGGAGCATCCAGTATAATATCCTGCAGCGCAGCGTCGACACCAACCGCGCCCTCTACGAAACGCTTCTCGAGCGGTACAAGCAGATCGGCGTCGCCGGCGGCGTGGGCGCGAACAACGTCTCCATCGTGGACGGGGCCGACGTGCCGGGCGTACCCTTCAAGCCGAACCTCATCCTCAACCTGCTCATCGGTCTGGGGCTTGGCCTGCTCAGCGGCATCGGCGCGGCGCTCGCCCTCGAGTTCCTCAACGATACGGTGAAGACGCCGGACGACGTCCGCGACAAGCTGCGCCTCCCGTCGCTCGGGGTCATTCCCAAGAAGAAGGGTGCGGAAGCGATTGCGGAAGAGCTGAAAGATCAATCCTCGGCGCTCTCGGAGGCTTATTTCTCCCTGCGGACGTCGCTGCAATTCACCACCGACAGCGGGGCGCCGCGAAGCCTGCTCATCACCAGCACCCGGGCAGCCGAAGGAAAATCGAGCACGACGCTCGCGCTCGCCCAGAATTTCGCCCGGCTCGGGAACCGGGTGCTGCTGGTCGATGGCGACCTTCGCAAGCCTGCATTCGTCACCGGGCTCGAACCGGATGAAGGTCTTTCCAAGCTGCTGACCAATCACGATGCGCTCGAGAACCATGTCCTCAACACGCAGTTCGAGAACCTCTCCCTGCTGCCTTGCGGGCCGCTGCCGCCCAACCCGGCCGAGCTTCTGGCGTCGCCCCGGCTCAAGGCGATCCTGGCCGATGCAATTTCAAAATACGATATGGTCATCGTCGACGGACCCCCGGTCCTCGGCCTCGCCGATGCGCCGCTGCTCGCCGGCGTGTGCCGCGCCACCCTGCTCGTGATCGAAAGCGGCAAGACCCGTACCAAGGCAGCGCTCGACGCCATCACGCGGCTGAATGCTTCCGGCGGCAATATCGTCGGCGCAGTGCTGACCAAATTCCATGCTCGTTCGCACGGTTACGGTTACGGCTATGGTTATGGCTATGAGCCTTACCGCTACGGGGGCGTCGGCAGCCGCGACCGCGAAATCAAGCTGCTTGCGCAGCGTGAGAGCTAGAGGATCGGGACGCGCTCGTCGGCCGACTTTTGGCCGGCTTGCGAAAATCGTGATCGCCTGCATCGCGATCCTGCTTGCCGCCTGGGGCGTTGTCTGGACCTCGGCGGTTAATGCCGAAGAGGATAATCCTTTCGCCGCGGCCCGCGTCGCTCCTTCCGACCCCCGGGTCCGCATCGGCATCGCCATGGTCTATTTCGACCTGCACGGAGGGCGCGTCCCCGACGAGCAGCGCCTGGCCGCGCTACACGCGCTCAAGCAAGAGCCGCTCGCGGACGAACCCTTTCTGCTCGCGGCGGTCCCGGCGCTGGCCGCCGGCAATGGCGCCGAGGGCGAGCGCCTGCTGCTCGAAGCGCGGCGCCGCAACCCGCGGCTTCGGATGGCGCGCCTGCTGCTGCTCGATCGCTATCTAAGGACAGGCCGGATTGGGGATGCCGCCCTCGAGATGGCGAGCCTCGATCGTCTCATCGGCGGAGCCGGGGCGGTGCTCGTTCCGGCAATGGCGCAAATGGTGCAGGATCCCCAGCTCGGTCCGAAAATGATTCCTATTATTGCGAGCGAGCGCGACCTGCAGCATGCCGTCCTGCAGAGCCTCGCCGCGTCCGACGCCGATGCCGGCCTGATCTTGCGAGTAGCAGGTGACAGCGGATTGCGGATGGCGGATGCAAAGGACTGGCAGGGACCTTTGCTGTCGCGGCTGGTCGATCGTGGCGATCTGCTGGCGGCGCTTCACCTTTGGCGGCGTTTTGCCGGCGATCGCGATGCAAGCGACGAAAAAGGCCTGTACGACGCCCGCTTCGACGGGCTTCGCGGACCTCCTCCGTTCAACTGGATTCTGGCGTCGGGCGGTGCCGGCGCGGCGGAGAGGAATCGCAACGGTGGACTGCAGGTCGATTATTACGGGCGGCAGGAGGGCGATCTTGCGAGGCAGCTTCTCATGCTCAAACCTGGTCGCTATCGCTTCAGCTTCACCGCCGAGGGCGGGGCCCGCGGAGAGGGCAGCCGCCTGATCTGGACACTCGGCTGTCAGCGGGAAACCCAGCTCCTGCAGCTCGTCCTGAAGGACGTCGCATCGTCGCCGAAGCGCTTCGCCGGCACGTTCACCGTTCCCGCGACCGGCTGCCCGGCCCAATGGTTGACGCTCCAAGGCCTTTCCGGAGACGTGGCTTCCGATCAGAGCGTCACGATCGCCGGCCTGTCCCTGATTCGGGAGCCGTCCAGTTGAGCCGACAGCTCGGCCTCGCAATCATACCCCTCTACGTCGCGCTGTGCCTGATCATCGGCGGCGCGAGCGCGGCGGGCTATTGGGCGAATATGGGGCTGCAGCTCGTGGCTCTTCCAATCATTTTTGCAGCCCTCGTCGTCGACCGCCGCACGCCGATGGCGCGGCCGGCACGCCAGCTATGCCTGCTTCTCGTGCTGCTGCTGCTCGTCGTCGGAGCGCAGCTCGTCCCGCTTCCGCCTGCGCTGTGGACGGCGCTCCCCGGCAGGCGGTCCGTCGTGCAAGGATTCGTGTTGCTCGGCGAGCCGTTGCCGTGGATGCCGATCTCGCTCGACCCTTCCCGGACCGTCTCTTCGTTCCTTTGGCTCCTTCCGGCCTTCGCGGTGTTTTTGGGGATCGTCCGGCTCGGCGCCTTCCGTCCCTCCTGGTTGGCCTGGGTGCTCGCAGCGGTGACCACCTTGTCGATCGCCATCGGCGGCCTGCAGATTGCCGGCGGCGAGCAGTCGCCATGGTACTTTTACGACATCACGAATCGCGGCGTGACCGTCGGCTTCTTCTCAAATGCGAATCATCTTGCGACTTTGCTGGTCGCGACCATTCCGTTCCTGGCGGCATTGTATCTGGCGGCTGTCGCGCGCGGACGTTCCGTCCAGAAATCCTCCGGGCTTTTCGTCGTCCTAGGCGGGACGCTGGCCGCGGTGATCGTCGGTCTTGTCATCACCGCCTCGATCGCAGGCATCGCCCTCTCGGTGCCGGCGCTCGCGGCGAGCCTGCTGATGATCCTTTCACGGAGGCGCAGGCTGCCGCTCTGGACCCCATTGCTCGTCACGCTGCTCCTTGCGGGGTCCGTCGCCGCGGCGTTCAGCGCGCCGTTCAACAACAATCTTACCGGTGCCAAAGCCCGAAGCCAGGAGGATTCCCGGTACAATTCTTTCTCCAAGACGATCCCGGCGGCCTTGGAATTCCTCCCCACCGGCTCCGGAATAGGAACATTCCAAAAAATCTATCGCATGCGCGAGGACCCCGCGCACGTCGACAGCTTCTATATGAACCATGCGCATGGCGATTATTTCGAGGTTGCGCTCGAAACGGGGGTCCCCGGCATCCTGCTCGTATTGGCCTTCTTCCTCTGGTGGGGACGTCGGACGCTGGCGATCTGGCGATCCGATGATCCGGACTATTTCGCCCGCGCCGCGACCATCGCTTCCGCGGCGATTCTCACCCACAGCATCGTCGACTATCCGTTGAGGACGGCGGCGATCGGCGCGGTTTTCGCCCTGTGCTGCGGCCTTATGGCGGGTTCCCGGCCGCGCACCCGCGAGGGCCAGGTCGAGCGCGCCGCGGGAGGGCGTCACCTCATTGCGGACTAATCGCCGGCCGCCCTCCGGATCGCTTCCCGGTAGCGCTGGATGACGAGGCGCTCGTCGAATCTCTCCTCGACCCTGCAGCGCGACGCGGCCCCGAGCGCGGCGCGGCGCACTTCCGGCAGGTCGACAAATCGCAGCATGGCGCCGGCCAGCGCCTCGCTGCTCCGGGGCGCGCACAGGAAGCCGTTGATGCCGTCTTCGACGACGGAGCGGCATCCCTGAACGTCGGTCGCGATCAGGGGCTTGCCCATGGCCGCGCCTTCGAGCAGCACCTTCGGCAGGCCCTCGCGGTAGGAGGGGAGGACGATGCAGTCCGCGGCGGCGAGGTGGGGGCGGACGTCCTCCGCTTCGCCGAGATACTCGACGAGCCCCGCCGCCGACCAGCGCTCGACCTCCTCCCGGCTCACCACCGTCCGGTTGCCGGCGTCGAGCGGGCCGAGGATCTGGAACCGGACGTCCGGCCTCGATGCCCGGATCGTCCGGGCCGCTTCGACATATTCGGCAAGCCCCTTGTCCCAGAGCAACCGTGCGACGAGCAGAAAGGTGACGCGGGCGTCGCCCCGCTCCGCGGTCGGCCGGGCGCCGGGGACGAAGCGGGTTAGGTCGATGCCGGAGCCAGGCAGCACCAGCGCGCGGTCCGGCGGCGCCAGGCCGGCAGCGACGAACTGCTCGAGATCGTCCTCGTTCTGGAAGAACACGGTGCTCGAGCGCAGGAACGCGGCCCGGTAGAGCTTCTCCATCACCCGCGTCAGCCAATTGTCGCGGATGAACGCGGTGCCGAGCCCCGCGACATTGTTGATCACCGGCACCCCCGCGATCCGTGCGGCGAGCGACCCGTAGACGTTCGGCTTGGCGGTGTAGGTAAGGAGAACGTCCGGCCGGATCCGGCGGAGCGCCTGCCAGTAGCGCCACAGGAGAGCCGCGTCCCGCATCGGGGAAGTGCCCTGCCGGTCGATCTTTATCGGCTGGAATTCCGCCCCCAGCGCGACGATGCGCTCCGGCCAGACCCCCTCCGGCGGCGCGAGGGCGACGACGCGAAAGCCGTCAGCGATCAGCGCCCGGATCAGGCCGCTGCGGAAATTGACGATATTCCACGAGGAGTTGATCGAGATCAGGATGGTTTTCCCCGCCATCGCTCCGCTATTCCGGTCGGTGCGTCTGCGCGCAAGGCCGAACACGCTGCAATTGCCCTTTTTTCCCCTGCGGGCTATCGCTCCGCCCGGGTCACCGCCGGCCGTGCGGGTGGCCCCGGCCTGACCCCTGAATCGAGGATCGATGCTTCCCTACTGGCTCCTGTTCGCGATCACCTCGCTCCCCGCCGCCTTGGTACGGGGCGACGTACGCGACCGGAACACCCGCTGGGGCGCGGTCCTGCTCGCGATCCTCGTCACTTTGATGATCGGCCTGCGCTATCAGGTCGGCGGCGACTGGTACTCCTATATCGATATCTTCGACGAGGCGCAGTACATCCCGTTCAGCGAATTGCTCCTCACCCGTGCCGACGCGGGGTTCGAGCTGCTCAACAAGATCGTCATCTGGGTCGGGCTCGACATCTGGGCCGTCAACCTCGTCTGCGCCGCCCTCTTCACCTGGGGCCTGTTCCGCTTCTGCTTCAAATTGCCCAATCCCTGGCTGGCGATCGCCGTGGCCGCGCCCTATCTCATCACGGTCGTGGCGATGGGCTACACCCGCCAGGGCGTGGCGATCGGCCTGGTCATGCTGGGAATGGCGGCGGTTTCGGAGCGGTCGTTTGTCCGCTTCGCGTTTTGGACCTTGCTAGCGGCGTCTTTCCACAAGAGCGCCATGATCATGCTGCCGGTCGTCGCACTGTCCTACGGTCAGAACCGGTTGTTGGTGATTACCGCCGGCGCGATCTTCACTGTCCTCGGCTATTATCTCTTCGTCGCCAATCTCATCGGCCTCATGGCGGCCAATTATTCCGATTACGAGTCTCAGGGCGCTGCGGTCCGCCTGGTGATGAATGCCGTTCCGGCAGTGCTCTTCTTCCTGATACGGAAGCGCCTGCCTATCGACGCCTCGGAACGGGCGATGTGGCGCAATTTGGCGCTTCTCGCTTTGGCTTCCGCTATTCTCGTTTTCCAGGTCCAATCGACCACTGCTCTCGACCGGCTCGGGCTCTACCTCATTCCGCTCCAGCTGTTCGTCTTCTCCTGGATTCCTTCCGTCTTCTCGGAAAAGGGCGAGCCGGACCGCAAGCTCGCGGTTTTGGTCATCGCCTATTCCGCGGCCGTGCTGTTCGTTTGGTTGAACTATGCGTCACACGCTCAGTTCTGGCTGCCATACAAGCTCTACCCGTTCTTTGGCGAAGGCTAGCCAAGATTGCCGCGGAGCCATTGTCGCCTGCCGACAATGGCTCTAATGCGACCCCGCGCGCGGCTTTTCATAACCGCTTGAAAATGGGCGCTCCTGTGTCACAGAATTTTCCGCATTGGTGGGGATGGCCCTGCCGCGGCGCGGCTCGAGAAACGGTTTTGAATGAATGATGAAGCCAACCCCATCTATCGCTCAGCCAATTCGAGTTGGGCGGGAAGCGGTTGCGGCGAATATGCCTATTGGCGCAGCGCCTGATCGCACGCTGCCCTTGCGGAAGCGCGCCGCTGGTTTCGCGGTCCGCGTCACACTGAAAGAGATTGATGGTCCAGCAGCGACATGGAGGATGCGGACACATCTCGGGAGGTATCGCATTCGGTGCTGCCCGCCGGGGCACCCCGGCTGACATGGCGGCCTGCGCAGGTTTCGGCGCTGCGTCCGGAATGAGGCGGGAACCCGTCGAACCGGCTAGGTCGGCTTCGTAGGGCTTTGGAAAGAACGGCTATGAGTGGAAATCTCGATGTCCAGCTGTGGGCGCATTACCAGACCGAGAACGCCGGCGCCTTCGTGCCGGGCCACCCGCGCCAGGATGTTTTGGCCGAAAAGGTGATCGCGCTGTCGCGCGGCGGCAAGCTGCTCGAGATCGGCTTCGGCGACGGCTACCTCCTGGCGAAGCTCGCCTCGATCTTCGAGTGCTACGGGTGCGACATCTCTGCTGAGAACGTTCGGCAGATGCAGGAGCGTTTCCCAACCGTGAAGTTCGAGGTGTCGCGAACCGACGGCCGGCTGCCCTTCGCCGATGGGTTCTTCGACCTGTTCGTCGCCTCCGAAGTGCTCGAGCATCTCCCCAATGACGAGCTAAAAATCATGACGGAGGAGATCCGGCGGGTGCTGAAGCCGGGGGGCCGGGCGATCGTCACCTTCCCGGCCCGCGAACGGCTCGCCGACCTCGACTGCTTCTGCCCGAACTGCGGCCACACCTTCCACCGATGGGGCCACAAACAGAGCTGGGACGATCAGAAGATCGAGCGGATTTTCTCGAAGTTTGCCGACCTTCGTGTCGAAGAGCACAACTTCCCGCCCGCGAATCTCAATGCGTTCGGCAAGATCGAAGCTTATCTGCGCCGAACGCTCGCGAAGTTCGTCCCGATGTCCGGCATGACCTATGTGGTGGTGCTGTCCAAGTGAAACTCTGCATCGTTTCCCCGCAGGCCTACCCGCTCCTCCAGGAAGGCGGCAAAGGCTATGCCGGTGGAGCGGAGCTGCAGCTTTGGAACCTTGCGGGCTTCTGCCGAGCGAGCGGCATCGACGTTGACTTCATCGTTGACGCGCCAGGCGGACCGAGGACGGAGTGGCGGGAAGGCGTGCGAATTGTCAAATCCTTCACACGCGGCGACCGGACGAAATTGCGAGCGGCGAAAGCGCTGGGCAGGTTCGTTGCCGATCTGTTCATGTCGAAGGCGGATGTCTACGTAACATCCTGCGCCGGTGCCCCTGCGGGCGTGATCGCCATGGTCGCGCGCCTCGCCGGGAAGAGATTCGTTTATCGTACCGCACACGAGATAGACTGCAACGGAGTGTACGAGAGACAGAATGGATTGAGGGGACGCCTTTACGGCCATGGCCTCCGTGCGGCCCACCGCGTCGTCACCCAGAATGAGGAGCACAGAACCTTCCTCGCGGCGCGAGGCGTCCTCCCGGTCGTGATCCGCAACGGCTTTTTCATCGGCGGCCCACCTCCCGCGGACGCTCCCCGCCCGATCGACGCTCTCTGGGTTGCGCGAAGCGACGCCTGGAAGAATCCGGACATGTTCCTGGATGTGGCGGAAGCGATGCCGGACCGGCATTTTCTGATGATTTCGCCGCGCGGGAACGACCACGGCTTTTTCGAGCGGATCGCGGAACGCGCCGACCGCCTTCCAAATCTGCGTTTCATCGCCGGCGCTCCATTCGCTGAGACGGCCGCCTATTTCGGACAGGCGAAACTGTTTGTCGGAACGTCCGAAGCCGAAGGGTTTCCAAACACCTATCTCCAGGCCTGCATGGCCGGAACCCCGATCGTCACCTACAAGGTGAACCCGGACAGCTTCGTCACACGCCAAGAGATCGGCCTGTGTGCCGATGGCAGCTTTGAGCGCCTGCTGGAGCAGGTCCGTCGGTTGTTGAGCGACGAGGCGGAGCGTTTGCGCCTGGGTCAGAATGCATATGCCTACGCCCGCGCCAGCCACGATATCGAGGGAGAGGGGCGCAAGTGGCTAAAACTCTTCCGCGAGTTGACGGCCGAGGAGCCTTCGGACGCGCCGTCGCGGCTGGCGAAAGCGGAGGACCTTTAGGTCTTGCCACCATTCTTCCGTGACAAATCCGGTTTCGAGCCGGCCATCTTCGTCGCGCTCGCGGCTCGGGTCTGGCAGGCGGCGGCGGGCCTTGGCACCTTGTTCTTCGTCGTGCGCTATTTCAATCCGGTCGAGCAGGGCTATTACCAGACCTTCCTGAGCCTGCTGGCGATGCAAAGCTTTGTCGAGCTGGGCATCCTCAACGTCATCGTCGTCGTGGTGAGCCATGAATGGGCGGGGCTCGAGCGGCGACGCGGCGGGATCATCCACGGTGACGCCGCCAAGCAGGCACGGCTCGCCGCGGCGGCCCGCTTCATCGCTCTGTGGTTCGTGGGCGCCGCTCTTCTCCTTTTCGTGATCGGCGGCGGGATCGGCTCCCTCGTCCTCGCCCAGCATGGCGAGCGGGGCATTTGGCAACACCCATGGCTGGCGACGATCACCTTGGCCGCGCTCGCCTTGTGGTGCCAGGGCTTGGTGGGGCTGCTCGAAGGCTGCAACCAGGTGGCGCAGGTAGCGACGCTGCGGCTCGTCCAGTCGGTGACCTCGATCCTGGTCTTCTGGGTCGCCTTGTCCTCCGGGGCGGGGCTCTGGTCCCTCTCTGCCCAGCTCGCGGGGCAGCTGACGTGCAGCCTCGTCTTCGTGTTCCTCATTTACCGCCGCACCATCCTGCAGCTGCTGTTCGACCGCGCGCCGTCCGACTTCGACTGGCGCAAGGACGTCTGGCCCATGCAGTGGCAGCTCGCCCTTCAGGGCGTGGCGGGCTATTTCATGTTCAGCTTCTTCGTGCCTGTCATCTACTCCTACTGGGGGCCGGTCGAAGCCGGTCGCATGGGCATCTCGCTTCAGGTGGTCATTGCCCTGCTCGGCAGCGCCTCGGCCTGGCTGACGGTGAAGACGCCGCGCCTCGGCGTCATGTTCGCGAGCGGCCGCTATGCGGAGTACGAACGGACCTGGATCAAGACAAGCGCGCTCTCGATGCTGCTGTTGCTCGCCGGATCGGCCGTCGCGGTCGGGGCGGACTGGCTGATCCATCGACAGGGGCTCGCCCTCGCGACGAGGTTCCTGCCGCCGCTTCCCTTCACCTTCCTCGTCGCCTGGACGGTCATGCTCTACGTCATGCAGTGCAGCGCCACCTACTGGCGGGCCCAGCGGATCGAGTTGCTGGGTTTCTGGGGCCTGGTGCCGGGGGCCATTACGGGCATCGCGGTGTGGCTGCTCGGTCAGCGCTACGGCGCGCTCGGCGAGACGGCTGGGGCCTTCTGCGTCTCAGCCGGGGTCATCGCGCCTCTCTGCCTGCACTTCCTAAGGCAGGCGCACCGGCGAATCCGCGCGCTTTCCGCGGCGGCCTGAGCAACCCCGCGCCGAGCGGCTTCCGCTCCTATTTCCGGCGAAAAACGAACTCGTTGCAACCGAGCCCGCCGGCGCAGGTGAACATGCGGTCGAGCGTGAAGCCGCGGCTGCGGTAGAAATCGTGAATCTCTTCCGGTTTCGCGACCTCGAACGGATAGCCGCCCGTCCAGTCGACGAGGTCGTGCCACGCATTCATGCCGCGGCGGGAGTGTTTCGAATAGCCGCTCCAGGTTCGCAACGGATGTCCGTGAAGCGTGTCGTGAATGAGGGTCTTGCTCCAGGTCTTCACCAAGACGCCGAGCAGCAGGGGCAGGCGCAGCGGTTTGGGCGCGGCGACATAGGCGCGCTTGAGCTTCGTCCAGCGGCGGCTTGGGCCACCCTGATCGTTGTAAATGGCGATGAAGAGCTGGCCTTGCTCGGCAACGAGCGGCGCCACATTCTCCAGCGCTTCCCACATCGCCCCGGTATGATGAAGCACGCCCCACGAATAGACGATGTCGAATTGTCCCAGCCCTGCGAGATAGGCCTTGTCGAGAACCGAGGCCTCCTCGACGGTCCAGTTCGGATCCTCCGGAAAATAGCGGCGCTTGAGCTCACGGGTGCAGGCAGCCGACGCGGGATCGTAATCGAACGAGTGGACCGTTGCCCCGAGCCGGCGCGCGGCGAGGCTGAACAGACCGCTGCCCGACCCGGCGTCAAGGAAGCGCTTGCCGGCAAGCGTCTCTGTCTCGAGCATGTCCTTCAGCGAGGCCTCGGCTTGTGCGATCCGCTCGTCATTGAGCCGGGCCAGGAACGCCGACCAATTCTCGCCGAACTTGAACCGTTCGCCTTTCGAGACTTCCTGCGCGTGGGTCATTTCGGTGTGGAGATTCCCTGAATTTCCCGCCAGCCCTAGGCGACGCACAAAGCGAATGCAAAACGGATTCTGGGCCCGCCGCAAGCGGTTGCGGGTCTCGTCACGTCAGACGTGCGACTGGCGCAGGCGCCGGAAGCCGGCCAGCGGCGAGAAGCTGTCGACATACCAATCGAAAGCCGCTTCGCAACCGTGGAAGCTCATCGTGTGCGGGCCCTTCCTGTCCTTGAAGCGGAGGATAGCAGCTTGGCTCTCGCGGTAGGTTTCCGGCATCAGCGCTTCGATTCGAAAGAAGACAAGGCCGTCGCCATAGTCGCCGGTGAAGTCCTGGCCCGGCCGGTAGGCGACCCCGTCGGCCTCGAATATGGAGCCGGCCATGCGCGCGCCGAGCGGGCTCACCCGGATCGGGCTGTCCGGATGCTCGCGGAACTCACCGAACAGGGACGCCGCATGCCATAGGCGCAGGGGCGCCGCGCCTTCGTTGAGGTCGTTGGCGAAGAGCCACACGTGGCCGCCGCTTCGATGAAGGGTCGGGTCGACGAGGCGCGGCGAACGCGGCAAACGAAGGTCGAAGCCGGTGTCGACGACGCGGCCATTGTCCATTCGGTAAACGCGCTGCGGGCCGACTTCGGCCATTTCCGGCACGAGATAATGGATTCCGTCCTCCTCGAAGAAACCGGGATATGAATAATGGCGAGAGGGATCGAGAAGCACATCGCCGCCGGGGAGGCGAACGATCTCGCCGCGCCGGGAACGGGCGTGAAGCGCCTCTACCACGAGCTCGCCGGCGGGGCCGTAAAAGGGGTCGGCGACGAAGCTGTAGGCCGATGGCCAGCGCACGTCCGTCCAATCCCCCGGCGGTGGCAGGATGGCGGCCTCGACGAGCGACGCACGGTCTGCGATCTCCGCGGTGGAAACCTGCCATCTTTTCTCGAAGAAGGCGCCGTAAGCTAGGCGCTTCGCGAACGCCGCGGCGCGTTGCGCGGCGAAACGGAGCACGGTTACGTTCCCGGGCAACCGATAGTTGCGGCCCTGACATGGCCGCGGGAGGGTCACGCTCGCAACGGCGTTTCGTATCGCCCGTTCAAGGATGAAGGCGGAAGTCCGGTACGCCTCCATAAGTGACGATCGGTAGGAGTGGGGGTGGAGCTTGCTTTCGGCCGACGCCACCACCTGACCCGCGTCGAGCGCGTTGGTGAGGATCTGCACGATCTGCCCCATCGTCTTCTGGCCGTGCAGCAGTTCGTAGAAGCCCGCCGGCCGGCCGCGATAATGATCGGGATCGCCATGATGATAAGAGAGGATCGGCGTCGGCAGACCGTCGGGAATGCGCAGCAGGTTCATGCCGAATTTCAGGATCACGTCCGGGCGGTCGCTTGCGATGCGGTCGAGGAGGATGGGCGGCAGGGTCTGCCACATCCGGTCGAGGCCCGCCTCGAACGAGAACAGGTCGAAGGGGATTTCGAGCGACGCCGCGACCGGCACGGAGCGGGTCAGCGGATTGCGGATCGTGAAAAGGTTGAGCGCATAATAGAGGAGATGGCGCGCGCGCCACTTCGAAGGCGCTGGCGTGCGGCAATCGTAGACGAAGACGCGCTCGACACCGGAGAGACGCTTCAGCGCCTCAGCTTGCCAGCGCTGCACATGCAGATTGTCGGTGATGAGGGCGATCTTCACCCGGCGGGCGCCGTTGCGACTAACGGTGGCTCAGGCGGCCTGCGGCACCGCAGCCCCCTGAACGGGTTCCGCCTGCGCCTCCAGCCACTGCTGGAGCATCAGAATCGGCCAGAGGCTGTATTGCAGATTGACGCTGCCACCGAGATGGGTGGCCCAGGCAGCGCGCACTGCCTCGACGTGGAGGAAACCTTCCGAGCGGAGCCGCCGTTCGTCGAGCAAGGCCTCGCCCCAATCCCGCATCGGACCGCGCAGCCAGTCGCCGACCGGTACGCCGAAGCCCATCTTCGGCCGGTCGATGAGCGCGCGCGGGACGTGGCGATAGAGAAGCTGGCGAAGCGGCCACTTGGTCTCGCCGCCGCGCATCTTGTAGCCGAGCGGCAGCGACCAGGCGAAGGCGACCACCTCCGGGTCCAGCAGCGGGACGCGCGATTCGAGCGAGACCGCCATCGAGGCGCGGTCGACCTTCACCAAGATGTCGTCGGGAAGATAGGTGACGAGGTCGAGCGCCATCATCCGCTCGACGGGATCGAGGCCCGCAAGGTCCGGCCGGCCGCCGGTGAGCTGCGTCGGCGGCTCGGTCGCGCCCCGGACGATCGCCTCCGGATTCCTCCACAAGGAGACAAGGCCGTAATAGAGCTCGTCGGCGCTGCGGCAGCGGAGGATGCCCGCACCCTTGTGCAGCTTGTCGCCGAGGAGGTTGTATTTCAAGCGGCCGGGCAATGCCGCACCAACCCGGTTCCAGGCCCGGACGGGAACCGCGGTGACCGCGGAGCCTGCGAGCCCGCGCAGCGGCAAGGGGATCGGCGCGAGCGAATTCCACAACGAGGACGAGAATTTGTAGCGGTTGTAGCCGCCGAATAGTTCGTCGCCGCCATCCCCCGACAGAGAGACGGTCACGGCGCTACGGGCGAGGCGCGAGACGAGAAAGGTCGGGATTTGCGAAGAATCCGCGAACGGTTCGTCATATATTTCCGGCAGCCGCGGGATCACTCCCATCGCATCGGATGAGGTGACGTAGAGCTCCGTATGGTCGGTGCCGAGGTGCCTCGCGACGGCGCGGGCGTGGACGGCTTCGTCATATTCACCCTCGTGGAAACCGATCGAGAAAGTGCGGACCGGCCGGGACGACTGAGCCTGCATCAAAGCGACGATGGTCGAGGAATCGATGCCCCCCGAAAGGAAGGCGCCGAGCGGCACGTCCGCCATCATTTGCCGCCCGACGGCTTTGCCGAGGAGATCCGCGAGTATGTCGACAGCCTCGTCGGGCGTACCGGCGAAAGGCTGCGCCGCGCCGCGCCGTGCCGTCTCGATGGCCGACCAATAGGTGCGGATATGTGGTTCCGGCTCGTCGCGGGAGAGGGTCGCGTATGTTCCCGGCGGGAGTTTCCGGATGCCGGAATAGATCGAATAAGGCGCCGGCACGTAGCCGTGGCGCATCAGCAGCATCAAAGCGTCGCGATCGACCTCGTTTTCGAAGGCGGGGTGGACGCGCAGGCTCTTGAGCTCCGAACCGAACAGGAAGGCGCGACGGCCGCCGCGGCCTTGCCAGCCGTAATAGAGCGGCTTCTCGCCGAGCCGATCGCGGCCGAGAACGAGCGCGCGCTTCTCGCGGTCCCAAAGGGCGAAGGCGAACATCCCCGTCGCCTTTTGAAGAGCAGCTTCCACACCCCAGGCCTCGAAGCAGGCGAGCAATGTTTCGGTGTCCGAGTGGCCGCGCCAGTCGGGTGCCATGCTCGCGACACCGAGCGCAGCGCGGAGCTCGAGGTGGTTGTAGATTTCACCGTTATAGGAGAGCAGGTAGCGGCCGCTGGCCGAGGTCATCGGCTGCGCTCCGGCTTCCGACAGGTCGATGATGGAGAGCCGGCGATGGCCGAGCGCGATGCCCGCTTCGTAATCCAGCCAGAAGCCGTCGGCATCGGGGCCGCGATGCGCAATGCGCCCCGTCATCCGCGCCAGCGTTGTGCGGATGCTTTCCCGGTCGGACGTATTGTTGTTGAAGCCAAAAAAGCCGGCAAGTCCGCACATAGCCCGTCCTCGACTGAAAAACTGCGCCGCTCTAGCTGCTTGGGGCAGGCGCGTCCAACCTTCCGAGATCGGCGCGGCCCGCCATCACCGCCCTGTAGAGGCCGAGATAGAGCCCGGCGATCCGCTCCAGGGAATAATGGCTGCGGATGTGCCGGCGGCCCTCCTCGCCCCGGGCGCTCCGCTCTGCCGGGCGGAGCCCGACGAGGACCAGCACCGCTTCGGCCAGCGCGGCGCTGTCGCGCGGCGGAACGATCTCGGCATGGCCGGCGCTGAGCAGCCGCGCGTCGCCGACATCGGTCGCGACGGAGGGAATGCCCGCGAGCATCGCCTCCGCGAGCACGTTCGGAAAGCCCTCGCTCTTCGAGTGGAGGCAGAAGACGTCCATCGCCGCGAAGCACCGCCCGGCGTCGGTGCGATGGCCGAGGAGGTGGAAGCGCTCCGCGGCGCCGGTCGCGGCGATCGCGGCGGCGAGCTCGGCATTCTCCGGCACGTTGCCTCGACCGACGAGGAGAAAGCGGACATCCTCCCTCGCGGCTGCCACGACACCCATGGCGCGGACGAAGTTCAGCTGATCCTTGTAGTGATTGTAGCGCCCGACACTGCCAACGACGATCGCCGCCTGCGGCAAGCCGAGGGCGGCGCGGGCGGCGTCGCGCGGCTCGTCGGTCAGGGGATCCGGATCATAGCCGTTGGGTATGACGACCATCCGCTTCTCGTCATATCCGAGCGCGGCATGCCGTGCCCTGGCGGCCTCGGCGACGCAGACGATCGCCCGAGGAACCAGCCGGGAGAGGGACGCGCAGAGCTTCATCACCTTGATGAGGCGCGAATTGCCATCGCCTGGATAAAGGTCGGTGTTGCGGATGCCCCAGACGACGTTGCGGTTGCCCGCCAGCCTCGCCGCCACGCCGCCGAGCAGATCGGCGTGGTACATCCAGGTCTGGACAACGTCTGGGCGCTCGCGCCGGATGAGGCGGACTAGGTGCCAGAGCCCCCAAAGCACCCTGCCGCGACCTTTGAATCCGGCCGTCTCGACGGGAATGCCCGCCTCGCGGAGCACCTCGCCGAGCGGCCCGGTGGGGCCAAGGGAGAGGACCACCGGGGAGAGCCCTTCACGCAGGCGCTGGTGACGGGCCAGCCGCACAAGCTTGTGCTCCGCTCCACCGGGCGGATCGAGCGCGGTGATGACGTGGAGAATCTTCACGCTGCGGCCCCCGCCCCCCCGGGCGCATCTGGACGGGCCACCCCGCGGCGGGTGGCTACGCCCGAACAGCGCACTTTAGCCCAGCCCGCGCGTCGTGGGCGGCACCCGAACCCCGTTCACCGTGAGCACGCCGGAGACGGTGGAGCCGTTGAGTTCGACCTTGCCGACGATGCTGTTGGTGCCGGTATACGCGCCCCGGGGGTAGGCCGTCCTGGGGGAGGCCTGGCGCATGGTGCAATCAGCATAGATCGCTCCGGTCGACCAGGGGAGCGTGTGTGCATGCGTCAGGAGAAAGCGGCAGCGGCTGAACCTCACGTTCCTGGAGTCGGAAAGATCGGCCACCGGCCCATCCGAATTCTCGCCGCGATAGACCTTGCCCGTGGGTGAGAGGCTCGGATCGTCGCGGAAGGTGCAGCCGACGAACTGGGTGGCAAGCGCGGGATGGGCGGCGTCGCCATAAGCGTTGACGAGCGCCCCAACGAAGGTGCAGCCCTCGAACCGGAAGGATGGTTTTCTCGGCCAGACCGACCAGCTCGTCGTGCCGACAAACTTGCAATCGGTGAAGCGGGCGCCCGCGCTGTCGCCGGAATCGGCGTCCATGCCGCAGCCGACATTGTTGATAAACTCGCAATGCTCGAACGCGAGGTCGCGGACAGTCTTGTTACCCTCGGCCTCGATGTCGCAGCCCGCCGCCGGCGACGTCGCGACACGGCTCCGTCCGGTATGGTTGAAGCTGCAGCCAACGAAGCGGTAACCGTGCCCGCCTACGACACTGCAACCCTGGCGCCCGTTATATTCCGAACGGACCTGCTTAAACGTGCTTCCCATCGGCCGCTTGCGATCGACTCCATCGATGACGAGCCCGTCCAGGCCGTGATGGTGGGTGTGGATGTTATGGAGAGTCTCGGTGCCGACATTGTCGTAGAGGCCGATGCCGTAGGCAGGAATCTGGAGGCCGGTGTCGCCCCATGGCCCGCCGATCAGCAGCGCATCAAGGCTGCCGTCGAGCTCGAGGTCGGCGATTTCGACCGCTGCGCTGCACCTCGAGACGCTGATCATCCAACGGTAGGGCGTTGCCGACTCGCCGCGGCGGTAGTTGGGGAGCGGCCGGCGCACGGCGTCGCCCGAGTGCGGATCGAAGGTTCCGTAGCGGAGCCCGGGGGCGCACTTGATGCGCGCCCCGTTGCCGCGGAGGGTCAGCGGTTTAGCGAGTCCCGCAAATTCCATCAGCGGCGCCGACTCGTAGGCGTTATCTCCGCCGGCGCTCGCACGCTGCATACCGACCAAGTACGTGGCTCCGGCGCGGAATATCACCTCGCCGCCCCCTCTCGCGTTGACATGGGCCGCCATCGCCGCGAGCGCCGCCGAGTCGTTGGTGCGGCCGTCGCCCTTGGCGCCGAACATTTCGGGGGTGATGGGGTCGGTCGGCTGCGCCTGAGACCGCGCGCAACCCGCCACGCCCGCTGAGACGACGGCCGCGCCGCCCAGGAAGGCGCGCCGAGACAAGGCACTGTCGGCAAACATCATCTCAGCGCGCACCGAAGCCGCTCAGCACCGTTCGGATCGTGCGGGCAACGATGAGGAGATCGAGCCAAAAGGAAAAGTTCTTGATATAATAGAAATCGTATTGGAGCTTTCGTACCACGTCATCAACCTCGGCGACATGTCCCTGGTTAACCTGCGCCCAGCCGGTAATACCGGGCCGTACGATATGACGGTAGCGGTAGAATGGCAGCTCTGCCTCATACCATTGCGAGAGCGGGACCGCTTCGGGGCGGGGCCCGATCCAGCTCATCTGCCCCTTGAGAATGTTGATGACCTGCGGCAGCTCGTCGATGCGGTAGCGACGCAGCACCCGACCGACGCCGGTGACGCGATGGTCGTCGTCCCGGGTCATCGCGGACATGCGAGCATCGTCTGTCGCATGGACACCCATGCTGCGGAACTTGACCATGCTGAACGTCTCGCCGCGATAGCCCATCCGCTGCTGCCGGAAGAAGATTGGGCCCGGCGAGTCCAACCGGATCAACAGGGCGACAATTGCGAACACCGGAAGAAGGAAGGGCAAGGCGGCGATTGCCATGGCTGTGTCCCACAAGCGCTTGACCTTCGCGTAGACGATTCCGGGGATCAGCGACCCGAGATTATTCTCGGAGAGATGCTCGATCGACACCCGCCCGGTAAGCGATTCCTCCATCTGCTTGACGTGCATGACGAAGGTTCCGGCGAGAGCCCGGTCGGCGAGAAAGCGTTCCCATTGGTCGGGAATGTCGAAACGAAGGTCGGCGACGATCGCGTCGAACGGGGTAAGGACATCGGCGGGATCGGTGAGCATCGCCCATGTGACGTCCGGCACTTCAATGAGGTGGCCGACGGCGCCGAATGGCACCACGCCGATGCTGAGCCGTCGCTGTCTCTGCAATTTGAAGTAGACGACATAGTACCAGCCGGCAGCCAGCAGGAAGCTGAACAAAAAGTGCAGGCGGCTATAGTCGAGGCGCGCGAAGAAGAACGCCGCCAGTATCACGCCATAGGAGACTGCGAAGGACGGCAGGATATGATAGGAGGCGCGCACACCCGGATAGTGCGACATGCGCCGGAAGGCATAATAGCCGGCGATCAGCCCGATCATCGTGCCGGTCAGGGAGTCGTTGAGCGCGCCGAGGTCGGCGGCCTGCTCGAACGGATAGCGCACCGCATAGGGGATCAGGACCGCGAGCAACAGCCCGACGCCGAGCTGGAATCGTACCCTGTGCCACAGGGAACGCCGCGCGCTCGTCAGCTTGCCGGAAGTCATCACGTGGGATTCGCCTGCCATATCGTTACGGGGCGGTACGCCGTTACAGGAAAAGACGCCGCCAAGTCCACCGCGGGGCCGCGGCTAACACGCTGAGTTTCCTGATCGGCGCCGGCTCCGTCGCGGCGGCGCGCAATGTTTCGCCGATACAGCACAACGGTCGGCGCGGCGCGGCCTCAGCCGCGCTTGCGGCCGCAGGCGACCCAGTAAGGAGCCTGCTCGCTGAACCGGATGTCGCCAAGGCCCGCCTCGGTCATCATCGCTGCGATCTCGGCGCGCGAGAAACGCTGCTCAAGTCGCGTCCCGAAGCGGTCGAGCGAGTCGGTCCGCATCGTGTAGAAGCTGGCATGACGGTAAGCGCTCAAGGGAAGATTGGAAACGCGCCTCCCCGCGCGCTCGGCGAGCGCCGCGCTGCGGGCGAGCGGCCAATAGACGAAGGCGGCGAGCGCCGTCGTCACCGCCCGGCGAATGGGGAAAGGCAGCCGGCAGATGCCCTCTCGAATGAGGTCGCTCGCCGCCCACAGCTTCCGATACCAACCCGGTTTGTTGTCCATGCTGTAGTATAAGTAGACGAGGAAGGGCGCGCCCGGCTTCAGCTTTTTGACGCAGTCGGCGAGTGCCGCACTGGTGTCGGGAATATGGTGCAGGACGCCGAGGGAATAGCCGAAATCCTGGCTGCTGTCGGGGAGCGGGATCGTGTCCGCTGCAGCGACGTGAAAGCGGGCCTTGGGCTCAACGGCCAGGCGGCGGCGGGCGACGGAGATCGCTTGGGAGGAAGGGTCGATGCAATGGAGCACTCCAATGCCCGGCCGCGTCACCACTGCCGACGCCCAGCGTCCAGAGCCGCAGCCGAGATCGAAACCTTCAGCCTGCTCCGGCAGGTCTGCGAAGGGGAAAATGCCAAAATACCCATCGTACAATGCTGTGAACTCGCGCGCGTCCAATGACGTTTGGTCGTACGCAGCCCATTCCCGGCCGAAGCCTTCGACGACCCTCCGGTCGATATTCCCACTCATTTCGCTACGAACTCCCAAACCCTCATCCGTTTCGCAGCTCCGCCATTCGATACGAGGCGCCTGCAGTTGCAGCTGCTCGCTCCGATCCCGTTTGCGCACCCTATAAGGATTCTTTGACCTGCCTGCCTATCGCAAATGAATAGGGCCGAGCCACAAGGTTTGAAGCGCCGCCGGGAGACGCCCGGGCCGACGGTTTGGGTCGTGGCGCCGGCACGGGAGCAGTCGGCGAGCTCAGCGCGACTTGCCTTTCATAAGCCCGATCGGCCGCGACGGCGATTGGGGTCGAGGGCTTTGAGGCAGTTGCGGCGCAGCCTCCGTCTCGAAGGGCGTCCGGGGGGATTTGTGCGGCTGCCGTCAGCCCACCGTGACAAAGGC
>JAQGLF010000186.1 GCA_028293025.1 Alphaproteobacteria bacterium | reverse complement strand
CCTGTGTTTGCTCCTGAAACAGAACTGAGGCTATGCCGGCCCGCGTCGTCGCCCGCGCGTCGCCTTCGGCGCCGCCGCGCGCTCGGCGCGGATGCGCTCGAGAACCACACTCGCCGGCTCGTCATTCGGATCCTGCGGCACCAGCTCGCCCCGGAACGCCTTAGCGAGGATCGCGGCTTCGAGGCGGTCGAGGAGGGCTAATGCTGTGATTGAGCCGGTGAGCGCAACCACTCGGCCCAGCTCTCGCCGTGCCCGCGCGCCGCGCGACATCAGCGTGGCCAGCTTCGCGGTGATGCGACGCTGTTCGGCAAGTGGGGGGAGCGGACAGCGAAACTGCCGGATATCCGCGATGTTCAAACGCGGCACGGCCGTACCGAGTCGCTTCGCATTGTACTGCGTGATAGCAACGGGTGAACGTAGAAAAGCTTGAAGAAATTTCCTCTCGACCAGCCCTTCCTGCGCTCTAATCCGACACGACGACTGAGTTATGTTGCCCCCGTCCAGCAGTGCCGGTGTTTCAGCAACCTTTCCGATGGTGCCGACGATTGAGAGAAGCAGGTCGCCGCTTCGTATTGTGGATCGAGAGTATTGATCCGCAATCCTTTGCGACGTGCGCCGCACGTTAGGAAGGTCGATTTGACCTCCGCTAATCTCGGTGGGCCTCACATATGGTATTCCATCCGGCACATGTGGGCCCGGCTGGAGGATGCCGTAAATAATCGGCGCGCCAAGCGGCGTAAGTTCTTCCAGAGATGCTTCGCTCCATCCTTCCGGCAATGTCACGCCACCGCCTCCAGACCATTTTGCTTCAACCTGCCCCTCTTCCAGCTCCTCCACCAGCGTCCGAATCTCATCGAGCGCCAGCGTCAGATGCAGCTCGATCGTTGCCGCAATTTCCACCGGCGTCTCCAGGCCGTCCTCCGGATCACCACTCGTGTCCTTGAGCCAAGAGATGTCGAGATTATCGCCGCGCGCGGCAATTTCGGCCCGGGTGAAGCGGCGGAAGCTGCCTTCCTCGCCTTCGTCGGTGCGCGGCGCTTCACCGTTCGCGTCGGCGCCGAACGCTGCCACGAAGGCGGCAAGGTCGGATGCTTTGAAGGGGTTGGTCTTGCCGTAGGAGGGCACGTTGGCGCGGGCGTCGTAGATCCACACCGCTTCGGTCGCGTCCTGCAGCGGCGCTTCCGCGGTGGCGCGGGTGAAGAAGAGGACGTTTGTCTTCACCCCCTGCGCGTAAAACAGGCCCACGGGCAGGCGCAGGATGGTGTGGAGGTTGCACCAGCTCATCAGGCGCTGGCGCAGCAGCTTGCCTCGGCCGTCATCGAACAGGACGTTGTCCGGCACCACCACGGCTGCGCGCCCGCCGAGGCGAAGCGCGCGGATAACGTGCTCGACGAAGGGGAGTTGGTAGGAGGAGACCCGGTCGGTGATGGTCAAATCGTCGCGCGTCGGGGGGCCGCCGGCGGGGCCGAACGGTGGATTGGTGAGGATGAGATCGGCATTCTTGAACCGCGTCTGCGCGCCGCTCGGCGATAGCGTGTCCGCGAGGTCGAGATGGTCTGGATCGATCTTGTGGAGGTGCAGGTTCATGAGCAGCAGGCGGAAGGTGTCGGGGACGTTCTCCAGCCCGCGCAGCGCCTCGCTGAGTTGGAACTTCGCCTGCTTGGGCGACAGCGCGAAGTAGTCGTCGGTGGCCGCGCGCATATGCTGGTCGGCGGCGATCAGGAAGCCGCCGGTGCCCGCGGCCGGATCCTGGATCACCTCGCCCACCTGCGGCTTCATCAGGTCGACCATCACCTTGATGAGGACCCGCGGCGTGAAATATTGGCCGGCGCCGCGCTTAGTCTCCTCCGCCATCTTCTGGAGCAGGCCCTCATAGGCGTCGCCGAACGCGTCCCGCTCCTCGCTGAACCAGTGGAGGCCGTCGATCGCGTCGATCAGTTTCCTGAGGTTGGCGGGCTCGCGCACGATGGTGGCGGCATTCTGGAAGATGGCGACGACCGAGCGGTCGGGGATCTTGGTACCGTCGCCGAGGTCGATCAGCGCCTGCCGATAGCGGGTGAGCACGTCGGTTTCGCTGGCCGCCTTGAGGGCGCCCCAGCGATATTTCTCGGGTATGCGGCTCTCGTCCTTCTGCTCGGACGCCATCTTGAGGAACAGCAGATAGGTAAGCTCGGTGACATATTGCTGGTAGGTCACCCCGTCCTTGCGGAGCAGCGAGCAGAGGCGCCACAGCTTGTTCACCAGATTGGCGGAAGGATTCATCGGCGGTCTTTCGTCATGCCGCGGCGGGGCTGTCCCAGATCGCGGCGTTGAGGTCCTTGAGCACGTCGCCTAGCCCGGAATCGAATTCCCGGTCGACCATTTCATAGCCGCCGGCTTGGGCGAAAAGCGGGTCGGAGAGGAGTTCCGGATCTCCGACTGGCTGCGCCTTGAGCGCCCGGCCGATGCGGGTCAGCCACTGCTTCTGCTTCGCCGTCCAGGACCTGCTCGCCAGGATGCGCTGGACGCCATTCTCGACGCGAGCCTCATAGGGAACCAGCGGATCGCCAAGCGCCGCCTGGCGGACGAAGCCGATAATGTGGGCAGCGATGTCGGCATTACGCGCGCTACCATAGGCACGCCGGAGCGCAGCTTCCGAGAAGCCCTTGCCGTCGAGCAGCACGGCCAGCGCCTTGAGCTCCTTGCGGGTCAGCTCGCGGGGCCGCTGGGTCGCCGCGATCATCGCGGGCACCGCGTTCATGTTCTTCCGAACATAGGCTTCGAAGCTCTCGATATAATCGGCGGGCGAGGCCCGGCCGCCGAAATCGTCTTCCACCGAGACGAGCTCGTCCTCATGATCGGAGATGAACATGCCGTCGCCCTTCTTGGCCGGGTTGGCGGCATCGAGCACGTGGCTCAGCGACGGGTGCTGACGGAACAGGGCGATCGTCTCCGCGGGTGGGGCGGACTTAAGCCGATCGGACAGAGCGGCGAGCGGGCCAAGCACCGTCTCCAGCGCGTCGCGCCGTTCCGCGTCGATATATTTGATTCGCTGGCGCAGCTTGACGACGATCTGGTCGCGCACGAAGCGGCGGTCCTCGTCCGTCCCCGCGCGTTCCAGATCGCCCGCCAGGGTGGCGAAGGACAGGTCCGGATCGACCACCACCGGCCGCATGTCCGAAACTTCCTGCAGGTTCGCATAGATGTCGACGGCGTCGAAGATGCGGAAATATTCCTTGCCGATATCCTCGCAGCGCCGCGTCGCCCGGCCGATCATCTGGTCGTAGAGGATGCGGCTGTTGACGCGCCGCACGAACACCAGGTTGACGATCGCCGGCACGTCGATGCCAGTGGTGAGCAGGTCCACCGTCACCACATATTTAGGCCGCGGGTCATTCTTGAACGCCTTGATCCGATCGAGAGGCTTGTCGACTGAACCGGTGATCTTCTCGACCAGGTCGTGGGGTTGGGGGCCGTATTCCGCCGCCAGCGCCGCGCGCAGCTCCTCGACGAGGATGTCGGCATGGTCGTCCCGGGCCGCGAAGAGCAAGGTCTTACCTGGCTGCCCCGGGGGCATTCCGCGGCGACGGCTTCGGCCACGGCGCGGTTGAACGCGCGGGTGTAAACCTTCTTGTTGAACTCGGCGACTTCGAAGTCGACTTGGTCGTCGAGGTCAAACAGGTCGATGTGGCCGGTCCTCGGATCGAGGATGTTCACTTGCTCGCCGGCCTCGAAGCTGATCCCGGTCTGGCTCAGCGCGGTCGTGATCCGCCGCGGCGGGCGATGGTCGATTAGCCAGCCGTCGATTACCGCCTGGCGGTAGCCGTAGTGGAACACCGCGTCCCCGAATATCTCCCGCGTATGCAGCGCCGGAGTTGCGGTGAGCGCCACCTTTGCGGCATCGAAATAGTCGAGCACCCGCCGGTACGCCGAGAGATAGTCCTCGAGGTTGCGGAAGCCGAGATCCTCCTCACGCAGTTCCGCATCGAGGGTATAGCCGCGGTGCGCCTCATCGACGATGATGAGGCCGTACGTGCCGGGGGTCGGCCGGTCGGCGGCTGGGTCGTCGAAGACGCGCCTGATCATCGCCTGCACCGTCGCCACCTGGACCCGGTCCGTCGCTTCAGGAAATTTCCTGGCGAGGTCGGCGATGGGGAAGACCTGGTCGAATTTGAGGAAGCCGCTGGTGTCGGTGTTGCTCATCGCATCGAGCGTCTGGCGGCCGAGAGCATTGCGATCGACCAGGAACAGAATGCGGCGAAAGCGCTTGCTGCGCAGCAGCTCGTACATCAGCGCGATGGCGAGGCGGGTCTTGCCCGTGCCGGTCGCCATGGCGAGCAGCACCGTCTGCCGCCCCTCGCCGAGCGCCTCCGCGACGGCACGTATCGCCTCCTGCTGATAGGGGCGAAGCCCGGTGACGCCGAGCTCGCGCCCCGCGACGAGCGCGGTGTCCTCGTCCTCCTGCTCGAGCCGCTCAAGGAGGTCACGCGGCGAGAACCATTCGCTGAGCCCCCGTGGTCCGGCGCGGGGCCGGCGGGCGTCCCAGAACCAGATGCCGGATTTCGTCTCGAGTTGCTTCACATACGGCCGGCCGTTGGTGACGAAGGTGAAAGGCACCCGAAAGCGATCGTCCCCAGCGGTCCAGGGGCCGCCGGCGGGCAACTCGTCGGGCGTCAGCGCTATGTCCCTGGCATAGCGCTTGGCCTGACCGAGCCGCCCAGGCACGTCGGTGAGCTTGCGCTTGGCTTCGACGATGCCGACGCAGCGGCCGTCCACGAACAGAGCGTAGTCGGCGGGACCGCTCTTCGTCGGCCACTCCGCAATCGCCATCGCTTCGCCATAGCTGGGACGGGCGCCCGCGGAGTGCCGGAGCATGAGCGTATCGGCCTTCCAGCCAGCGGCGCGGAGTTGCCCGTCGATGATGGCGCGGGTCGCCGCCTCGTCGATGTCGATCCTATCGGCCGCGGCAGCGCCCGCGGCGGCTAGTAGCGCGAGCTGCGCCGGTGGTGCGGCGGCCGCTTGCGCTTGAAGCCGCGCCAGCACTTCTTGCATCCTGTGGAGCCCCGCCTCGGTCTCGGCGGCATACTCCTCCCAGAACTTGCGGTCCCGCTCTCGGCGTTCGGCACTGGCCTCGGCGTCGAGCCGCCGCGCATCGGCCTCCTGCGCCGCGAGGCGAGCTTTCGCCTCAACGTCGCCGCTCGCACGCAGAGCCTGCTCAAGCACTTCGATTTGGGCCCTGAGCTCAGGGGTCGGGTCCAGCGGAGTCTCGGGCGGCACGAACGGGCCGGGGCGAAAGTCCGGCTCACCGCCATAGCTTCGATGGTACCAGATCGCGGCCTGCCGCGCGATCTTCAGCGCGGCCAGCACGTCCGAGGCCGTACCGGCATCCTCATGGACGGCCGAATTGCCAACCCGTTTCAGGTGGTAGAAGAGTTCGCCAACGTCCCTCGGCACAAGGTTGCGCAGCCGCAGCGTCCGCAGCACGTCGTCCAGGGCAGCGTCCGGCCAGGGGAGCGCGCCTTGGCGGGCAGCGACATCCTTGGCAATGAGCTCCGCGAATTGCCGCAGCTTGATCAATGCGCCTGGCGGGTCGTCGTGAAAATATCGCTCGGCGAGCGCGGCGAGGCGCAGCAGTCGCGGCTCCTGCCGCCGCAAGAACCCGAAGTTCGCGACATCCTGGATCATCGGCAAACGATACCGAAAAGACCTTGTTTAGCAAGGACCCTAGTCACCTTGCCACGGCGGCTTCTTTGACTTCGCCTCGGCGCAAGCCTCCGCCTGAGCTCTAACCCGTCTAGAGACTTTAATGCCGGAGGCGGATTTCGTGGGCCCCGTAGAATGGGCGAAGTTAGGAGCTGTAGCGCCTGCTTCGGGTGTGCGAGCCCTGGGGCGCCTAACGGGCGACTGCTACTCGCCATTACCGGTCGGTCCAGGCCAGAACGGCGCAACTGAAAAGTGTACGCCTCCCCCTCGAAGTGCATGTTGTGCAGTTTCCATTTCCCATCCACACTCCGCCCCTGTGGGAGGTGGATCTGGTGCCGGATCGGGGTCAGAGTGGCCGTGGTGAGATCTGACCTGCAATTCCTGCACGGACGCGCGCTGGCGCGGGCGATCAAACAGGTGCTGGACGGCCAACAACGCGATTTAGCCGTCGCCTACTTCGGCAAGGGTGCGATGCAGCGGCTCGGCCTGACCGCTCCCCATGGTGCCCGCATTCTCTGCGATTTCTGGAGCGGCGCCTGCAATCCGTTCGAAATCGAGCTGCTCATGGGAGGCGGCGCCGATATACGGGATGCTCGTGGGCTACATGCCAAGGTCTACATCGGCAGCAAGGAGGCCGTAGTCGCCTCGGCCAATGCGTCGGCGAACGGGCTCGGTCTCGAGGGAGATGAGGTCACCGACAGGCTTGAGGCCGGCATCCGCGTCCGCGATGCAGAGGCAATCCGCAGTGCGCAGAGCTGGTTCGATCGTCTGTTCGACGAGGCCCCCCCAATCTGCGCGACGGACATCGCAGCCCTGAAGCAATGGTGGAAGCTGCGGCCTTCTCCCAGGAGCGCCGCGCCGGTAGGGTTTGAGGGCTCACTAATCGATCTGGCGCTGGCACATTCCGGCCAGCTTACTGGAACAGGGTTCGTGTTCACCAATACCGAGAACAAAGAGGCTGACGTCGTCAAGGCGAAGAAGAAGGCACGCATTCTCGTCAACCAGCGCTCTCGCGAAATCACCGACTGGCCGCGCAATCGCATGTTCACGGGGTGGGATAAGCGGTCGATCAGGCGATGGCCCCCGCGCTTTTTCGCCTTTCATGTGGGAAGTCGAGGCGGCGTCTCGGTGCGAGCTTTGGAGATGGAGGTGCTCAGTGCCCCGGATGGCTTCGTCTTCGCTACGGCGGATTGGCGCAACATTGCTCGCCCGATCATCGGGGATGTTACTGCGAACGACATCAGGAGGGCGGACGGTTTCAAGGCCAAGGCATTCATGGACAAGCTGAAGGAAGGTAGGGCCTTCTCGACCGCGCTTGAGTTCGCGGATTGCTATCGCGAGCTGATGCCTCAAGGGATTTCGGGGACGCAAAAGGGATATCGGGGTCACGATACCGTCTAGCCCCGCCATTCGCGTAGGCTGGGCGCCGAGCGCGCTCTTGGACGCCTAGGCGAACTCTGTCACTGCCCGGAAGCCGAAGGTCGGCCACCTCGGTACCTCGGCCGCTCTTAGGCGTTATGGTGTACCAGGCTTGGCAGCCGAGCCTGCGGTCAGTGACTCATAGAACGTTTGCGAGTGCGTCCATCAAAATTGCCTGCTAGCTCGACAGGATGCAGAGGGCGAACGGCTATAACCCGAAACGTAGAATCGCCCCCGCGGACCGCTGGTCCGAGGCGGAACGGAAAAAGCGTGCCCGGAGCGCTGGATACGGCGGGAATCCGGAGCACAAGAAATACGCGAACGATTACGAACTTGACCCCCCGACCGCTCCGCGCCCCGGCAAGACTCTTTGCGACGGCAATGGTCCGCATCCGAAAGCCGACGCCCTCAGAGCGCTTGCGGCCGGGCTGCGTCGCGGGATGACAAGCGTCCAGATGCGGAGCAACTGGCCCCAGAACGTGTGGTCAGTTGTGAAGGGCGTCCCGTTCGAAGCCGAGCTCGAGGACAGGGAGCGCGGCATCTACCACGGCTATCCGATGCCGGAGGACGACACATTTAGGCAGGTTGTGCTAAGAGAATGGAGTGAACGTGCCTAACCGACTGGCCATCGAGACCAATTGGGAACTGCTTGAGCGCGGCTCGCCCGAGGAGCGCGCTACCTTTGCAGCTCTCGGAATACGCTTTGGTGACGTGTGGCTCTCCGAAGCCGAGGATCTTTTCGTCGGGCGTACCCGGCGCGCGGTTTACCTGTCCGCTTATCGGCTCGCGGAATGGCTATCGTGGAACTGGTGGCGGCTCCGCTGGGAGCCGTTCAGGACGACGGAAAGCTGGAACCTAGCGCACCGCCTCTCAACGATTGGCGGCGGATACGTCTGGCCCAACGTCCGTATCGCCAGCGACGGAGAGCGCATCCTGCTCGA
>JAQGLF010000181.1 GCA_028293025.1 Alphaproteobacteria bacterium | reverse complement strand
CAATATGTCCTCGGCCGCGTCGTCGCCGCCGGTGCCGAGGCGATAGCTTTCCGAAAAGTCCTCGAGATACGTGATGGCGAGGCGGGTGGCGCGCGCCGCGCCGACCTTCTCGACCAGCGCCTCCTCGACCGCCGGTTCCCAGCCGCGGACCATGTCGTCGAGCCGGCGGTCGAGCGCGGCCTCGTCCGGCGTCGGCGTCTTCGGGTCGACCGCGAGCGTGTAGCGGATAAGGGCGAGATCGCCGTCGCCGAGCTCGACCGACCAGTTGCTGATGCTGCCCTTCCCCGCCGCCTCGATCATCTGGCCGATGGCGATCCGGCGCCGGGTGGTGAGCTCGTCGCGCGGCAGCCAGACGAAGGCGAAGAGATGACCCTTGAGGAGCGAGCGAACGAGCACCAGGGTCGGCCGCGGCCGGTCGGCGAGCGACATGGCGGTGACGACCAGCTCGCGTATCGCATCGCGGCCGAGATTGACGAGCAGGTCGCGCGGCAGCGCGGTGACTGCATGGCGCAGCGCCTTGCCGCTATGGCCGCGCGGATCGAAGCGGAAGTCGCGCTCGAGCTCGGCCAAGGTGCGGCGGAGCACCGGCACGCTCTCGACCGGCGCGGTCAGCGCCTCGCTGGTCCAGAGGCCGGCATGGACGCCGATGCCGGCCACCTTGCCGTTCTCGCGCACCGGCACGACGACGAGGTCGAGCGGCACGCGGCGGTGGATGGTCGAACGCCGGTCGGCCTTGGCGATCAGCGGCGCCCCATGCTCTTCGAGCCAACGCATCGCGCCGAGGCAGCCGCCCGGGTCGGTCGGCTCGCCGGGCAGGCTGAACAGGCCGAGCGCGTCGGCCGGCTGGCGGCCGGGGCGTTCGACATGATAGCCGAGCAGGGTCATCGAACCGTCGGCGAACCAGCGCAGCAAGGCGGCGCCCTCCGGATCCTCGGTCGCGTCGGCGTCGGCGCGCATCTTCTCCTGCATCGCCCGCCAGTCGCGGACGGCGGCGCGGACGTCCGCCAGCACCCGATGGAGCTCGGCGACGATCTCGCGGCGGTCGCGGCCGCCGGCACGGTCGACCTCGACGTACATCATCGATTCCCGCCGTTCGGCATCCTCGCAAAGCGGCTCGATCGCGCGCAATTCGCCTTGCGCGTCGCGCGCGACGCAGACCACCGGGTGGAGCAGCCGATGGACGATCAGGCCGCGCGCGGCGAGCGCGTTGGCGACGGAATCCACCAGGAACGGCATGTCGTCGTTGATGATGCCGATCCGCATCCGCCGGTGGCCGGCGCCGCCGCCGAGCGATTCCAGGCGGACGAGGGCGTCGCCGCGCGGGCGGCGGGCGGCGCAGGCGGCGACGAATTCGGCGGCGGCGAGGCGGTCCTGGTCGGTGAAGCCGTGGATTTCGCCGGGCAGCGCGCCGGCGACGAGGGCATGGGCGAGGGCGTCGAGAATCTGCACGTCGGCGGCGCCTCCCGCAACAACGCTGTCGGAATCCATAACAAGCTCCCGAGGAGACGGCGAGGCGCGCCGCCGAGCCAATCGGGCCGCCCTATGCTCCCGCCGACGCGGCGGGGCAAGGCTGGATCAGGCCGCGGCTTTGCGGATGGCGCGCTCGAGCAAGGCCTTGTCGGCGACCGGCGCGACGATGGCGAGGCCGCCGACTTCGTCGCGGCGGGCGACGAGGAGGACGAACTCCTCGGCGCCCGGATCGTAATTGAGATGGCCGAGCGGGCGGGCGATGCGCAAAGCCGCGCGGGCGGCATCGCCGGTGTCCGGCTTCGGCTCGGGCCGGCGGGCGCGGCGCTCCGCCTGGACCCAGGCCTTGAGCCCGCCGTCCTGCGCTTCCAGGGCCGCCGCGAACCCGCCCATCGGCAGCGCCAGCCGTTGCGCCCAGGCGAGCGCCGAGGCGTATTCGGTGAGGCGCGCCTTGTCGTAAGCGGTGCCGAAGACCAATTTCGCCACCGCGGTCATCGGCGCGCGCGTCTGCGCTTTGATGCCGGCGTCGGCGAGCATGTCGGCATAATCCACCGGTTCCGCTTCGGCGGCGAGCGCGAAATCATGGGCATGGCCGAGCGCGCGATAGAGGGTGGAGCGGCTGCGCGCGTCGGCATGCGCGGCGGCCCGGGCGCATTCGCGCGCCGCCGAAAGGTGGTCGCCGAGACCGGCGTCGAACGGCAAAACGGGCTCGTCCCAGGCCGGCTCTTCCGGGGCGACGGGCGCGGCCGGGGCGTCGAGCACGAGCGGCTCCGAATTGGGTCCGTCCGCCCAGACCGGGCTGGCCTCCACCGGATGGGAGGCAGCGGCGATCGCGCTCGCCGCCTCGCGCGCGATCCGCTCCGAGGTCGCGCTGTCGGCGATCTCCTTCCAGCTGATCACGCCGTAGATGAAGTCGATATTCTCGCCGTTGGAGGTGAACGGCATCAGGATGCCGCGATACATGGTGTTGTGGCCACGCTGGCCGACGAATTCGGCCTCGAAGCCGATCGGCGCCTTGTTGGCGATGATCTGGAGATAATGGTCGGTGAGGCGCGAGAGGAGCGAGCGCTTGGGAACGTCGCTGATCTGCCTGATGTCGCCGATCAGCTCGCATTCCTCGCGCAACGCGCCGCCGAGCCAGGCCACCCTGGCGTCGTCCTGGTTTTCCGAGAAATCGAGGAGCA
Source organism: Alphaproteobacteria bacterium (assembly GCA_028293025.1). Taxonomy (GTDB): domain Bacteria; phylum Pseudomonadota; class Alphaproteobacteria; order Sphingomonadales; family Sphingomonadaceae; genus Allosphingosinicella. Next base: position 11,997 of record JAQGLF010000181.1, on the reverse strand, counting down.
CGCTGTTCGGGCCGAAATCCTCGAGCGTATGCGGATCGAGATCCTTCACCGACGGATAAGGCCGGCCGTCGAGCAGCGAAACCCAGTAATTATAGGCGCGGACATGCATGCGGCGCTCGTCGGTGCCGATCTCGGGCGGCGCTTCGATCGCCGCCTCCTCCTCGTCCGCGGACGGGCCGTATTCGGCCTCTTCCCCAAATGCCCGCAGGCTATCCATCAGGCGATCCTTGCATTTACCCCGGTTTCAGGGCTGCAACACTGCACCGCTCATGGTTTCGAAAGCGTTAAGACTTTGGCGCCGCGCCTGCGCCGCTTGTCAGGCCCCGCCGCCGCTGTTAGAGGCCCGCCGTTCCCGGAGCGCCGCTTTAGCTCAGCTGGTAGAGCACATCATTCGTAATGATGGGGTCAACGGTTCGAGTCCGTTAAGCGGCACCATTTTCGCCAGGAATGGAAGCACGATTTCGGCCTAGTGGGGTTCTGAGACACCAGAAGGAAGCGTTCGCCCCGCGTTCGAGGACCGGATGAGGCACAGCGCTCCTCCGCTGAGCGTGGTGATGCCGTAGCCGGACGCAATTTCCGGTGCGTGCCGGAAGGCCCTCCCCCGACCCGATTTCCGGTAGTTTTCCACGATCCATCTGCTAGCCTGCAGCCAAAGGACGGCGCGGGGAGAGAAGGATGACGAGGAGCCTGATCCTGCTGTTCGCCGCGGCGCTGGCCGCGGGTCCTGCCGCGAGCCAGACTCCGCCCGCGGTCCCCACCCCGGCCCCGGCCCCGGCGCCCGCGCCGGCGAGCGATCTCAGCGCGAAGCTGATCAACGTGCCGGGGACGAACTGGAACGTCTACGGAGCCGGGCAGACCAACAAGCGGCTCGAGAATGACGGGCCCAAAGGCTATCCCGCGATCCGGGTGACGGTGACCCAGAAGGGCAAGAATCCGTGGGACGCCGGCGCCGTCTCTCCAATTCCCAAGGCGGTCGCCGCGGGCGATGTCCTCCTCGTCGCAGTCTATATGCGCGCGCCGGAGGCGCGAGACGGGGAGGCGATCGCCCTGCCCTTCCTCGGCGCCACCGGCGCCAGCGCGCCTTACCTCCCGATCCTCAGCGACCATGTCGCCGTCACCAACCAGTGGAAGCTGTTCTTCGCGAGCGGCAAGGCCCCCATGGCCTTTCCCGCAAGCGGCGCCCAAGCGACCGTGCACCTGGCCGGCGACGTCCATGTGATCGACCTCGGCCCGATCAGGATCTTCGATTTCGGACCCGATTTCGATCCCGCGAGGCTTCCGAAGAATCAATAAGAGGGGAAAGAAGATGCCAGAGACTGTCGCGGCGCCCGCCGCCAATCCCGCCGCCGCCAATCCCGCCGCCGTCGGCCTCGTCGGCTTCGGCCTGACGACGGTGCTGCTCAGCCTGATCAACGCGTGCGTGCTCCCGGCCGGGGGCGAAGGCGTCGTCATCCCGCTCGCCCTCGCTTATGGCGGCTTCATCCAGATCCTCGCCGGGCTGTTCGAGTTCCGGGTCGGCAACACGTTCGGGATGACGGCTTTCCTCAGCTACGGCGCCTTCTGGTGGTGGTTCGCCCTGCTGCTGATCTTCGCCCATGTCGGCGTCATCGACATCTCCAAGGCGGGGCCGACCGTCGGCGTCGCCCTTTTGCTGTGGGGGGTGCTCACGCTCTATCTCTGGGTCGCCACCTTCAGGCTGTCCCGCATCCTGTTCGCGATCTTCCTCACCTTGTGGATCACCTTCGCCCTGCTCGGCTTCGGCGCGATCCTGACGGCGCCGGCGCTGACCCATGCCGGCGGCTGGCTCGGCCTCCTGTGCGGAAGCCTCGCCGTCTATGGAAGCTTCGGCCTGGTCACCAACGCCACCTGGGGCAGGAGCGTCATTCCTCTGGGGGAGCGGCCGATCCTGTCCTGAGCGTGGGCGATCCGCCAGAAAAGGCGGATCTCGTCACGTTCCGCAATTTCTATTGTTTGCCTCTGGGCTGCTGGCCGCGCGGGGCCGGCTGAGACGGCGGTTTCTTCTTTTTCCCGCCCAGCAGGCCGATCCCCGCGACGGCGGCGGCGACGCCGGCGACACCGAGCAATGCGTTGCGGGTGCCGTGCGAGCCCCCGCCGCCGCCGTCCGGGCCGGTGCGAAGCAAAGATTGCAGGGCCAGAAGCCCCGCCGGCGAGATCCGGAACGGACCGATCAGCGGCGCGCCACGGCGGGGCGCGTAGACGGCAAGCTCGGGGCTGTCGAGCGTGACATTGCGGTCGCCGGCGGTCACGTCGATGGCGCCGGCGATGGTGTCCCCCTGGGTGCGGGGACCAGGGCCGCGCAGCACGATCAGGGATGCCTCGTCATCGTCGGCCTTGACCTTGCCGACCGCCGGCTCCTTCTCGGCAATGCGCCTGGCGTCCTCGCCGACCACGCCTTCGAAGATGGTGCCGCGGATGCCGATCGTGGCGACGGGGGTGTGGACCGTAACGGGGCCGGCGGGTTTGCCAAGCGTCCGGCCGGACATGAAGCGGAAGGCGCCGCGGGCGACGCTGATTCCGACCGCGCGGCTGTTCGCCGCCGGATCGTAGACGAAGCGGTCGATCGTCACTCTCGCCTTGGCGCCGACCGTGAAGATGGTGCGGTCGAGGAGGAGGATCTGGAGCCGGCCGGCGTCGCCGGTGCGCACCTCGTCGGCGAGGAACACGCGATCGCGCAGCACCGCCGGCTTGACCTTCTTCGTCTGGGCGCTGCGGATCTCGACCTTGTTGCGGATCGCGGCTTCGACGCCGACCGCATTGGCCTGGGCGAGGACGGGCGAAGCGACGAGGCTGGCGACAGTGGCGGCGGCCGCGGTCCGCCCGGCGGGTCCGAACGCCCAGCCGCTCATCGTCTCGATCCTCGCGGCGGGGCCGGGCGCGGCACCGCGCCGCAGGCGGCGGTCACGCCAGCCCAGTCCGCATCCGCGACCGGCTTGCCGGCGAGCAGGCCCAGCTCGACCTCGGCGCCCCGCCGGTCGTCGAGCCGGCAGAGCAGGGAAGCGTAGAGCAGGCGCGGCGGAACGGCCTCGGGATGGGCGAAAAGGACCCGCTCGAGCGTGCCGGCGGCGCCGAGGAGGTCCGCCCCGGCGATCTGCTGCCCGGCGAGGGCCAGGCCGCTGTCGACCTGCTGCGAGGCGATGACGAGGGAGTCGAGGTCGTTCTGGGCGAATGCGGGCGTGGACGCCGTGAACGCGGCGGCGAGGCCGAACAGGACAAGCAGAGTTCGACCGGTCATGGCACCTCCGCTTCCGGAAATGGCGGCCGAATGGCCGCCTCCGTTTGACTGAGGGCTATCATTCGCGCACCTTCGCGGCAACTTCATTCCGGTTCCGGCGCGACGGGCGCGGCCGGAGCGAAGCGCCCGGCGGGGGGACCATGTTCGGCAAGAGGCGCGGCAAGATACCGACGAGGAGAAGGCGCGCCGCGATCATGCTCGCCGGGCTCGTGCCGATAGCGCTGATGGCGCTGGCCAAGCTCGCCGATCCGGCCGTGCTGACGGAGACGCGCGGTCTCGTCTTCGACACCTATCAGCGGCTCTCGCCCCGCCTTTGGCGCGACGCCGGCGTCCGCGTCGTCGACATCGACGACGAGAGCATCCGCCGCCTCGGCCAATGGCCCTGGCCGCGAACCGACCTCGCCGCCCTCACCAAAGCCATCGCCGATGCGGGGGCCGCGGCGATCGGCTTCGACATCGTCTTTTCCGAACCCGACCGCACGTCGCCCCGGCTGCTGGCGGAGTGGGAACAAAGGCAGGGGGCGACGCCGGCGCAGCTGGCGGCTTTGCGGTCGCTCCCCGATCACGACGCCCGCTTCGCCGAGGCGCTCGCCGCGACGCCGTCGGTGCTCGGCTTCTTCCTGACCCAGGATCGCCGGACCGACAGCGTCCAGCCCAAGGCGGGCTTCGCCGTCGCCGGCACCGATCCCGGCGCCAGCCTTACCGACTATCCGGGCGCGATCCTGCCGCTGGCGCAATTCCAAGCGGCCGCCCCGGGGCTCGGTTTCGTCTCGATCAAGGGAGATGCGGACGGCATCATCCGCCGCGTGCCGCTGATCGCGCGCGCCAAGGGCGCGCTCGTCCCCGCTTTATCGGCCGAGGCGCTGCGCGTCGCCCAGGGCGCGGGATCGATGATCGTACGAAGCAGCGATGCGAGCGGGGAGGTCAATGCCGGCGCGCCGGAAGCGGTGGCGCTGAAGATCGGCGAGGCCGAAGTGCCCGTCACCGAGCGCGGCGAGCTCTGGATGCATTATACCGAGCCGGTGCCGGAGCGGACCGTGCCGGCGTGGAAGCTGATGAACGGCGGCGTCTCGCAGGCGGAGATGCAGCGGCTTTTCTCCGGCCGGATCGTCCTGATCGGCGCCGGCGCGATCGGCCTTCGCGACCTCGTCTCGACGCCGTTGCAGGACCGCGAGCTCGGCGTCGTCATCCACGCCCAGGCGATCGAGCAGATGGTGCTCAAGGATTTCCTCTACCGTCCCGACTGGGCGGCGGGGCTCGAAATGTCGGTCCTGCTCGGCACGGGCGTGCTCCTCGCCCTGCTGCTGCCGATGATGGGCGCCTTTCGCGGCGCTTTGCTCGCGGCCGGGCTAATGGCCGGCGTCGGCGGCGGGAGCTGGTACGCCTTTCGCGCGAAGAGCCTGCTGATCGACCCCTCGGCGTCGATCCTGGCTTTGCTCGCCTGCTACATCGTCGTCACCCTCTTCACCTATCTGCGCGAGGAGCGGCAGCGGCGCTACATCCACGGCGCCTTCGACCGCTATCTCTCGCCCGAGATGGTGAAGCGCATCACCGACGATCCGAGCCGCCTCGAGCTGGGCGGCGAAGTGCGCGAGATGACGGTCCTGTTCTGCGACATCCGCGGCTTCTCCCATATTTCGGAGCAGATGGGTCCGCAGGAGATCATCCGCTTCCTGATCGCCTTCTTGACACCGATGACCGACATCCTGCTCGCGCGCCGGGCGACGATCGACAAATATATCGGCGACGCCATCCTCGCCTTCTGGAACGCGCCGCTCGACGATCCCGACCAGCATCGGAATGCCGCCCGCGCCGCGCTGGCGATGGTGGAGGGGCTGGCCGAGCTCAACCGGACGATGCCGCAGCGGACGGAGCAATCCTGGCCGGGCCAGGTCGAGATCGGCATCGGCCTCAACGCCGGTCCCTGCTGCGTCGGCAATATGGGCTCTGCGCGGCGGCTCTCCTATTCGCTGATCGGCGACACGGTGAACCTCGCCTCGCGGATCGAGGGCCTCACCAAGGCATATGGCGTACGCATCCTGGTCGGCGAGGAGCTGGCGGAACGGCTCGAGGGCTTCGCGCTGGTGGAGGTGGACCGGGTGCGCGTCGTCGGCCGCGACCGGCCGGTGACCGTCCACGCGCTGCTGGGCGACGAAAAGCTGGCCGGCTCGCCCGCCTTCGCCGCTTTCGCCGGCGCCCACGCACAGCTGCTGGCCGATTACCGGCAGCGGCGCTGGGACGATGCGGAGCACCGGCTCGACGCCTGCGCGGCCGAGGCCGCCGGTTACGGCCTGGCGCGGGTCGGCGAACGTTATCGCGCGTCGATCCGCACCTTCCGCGCCCACCCGCCCGCGGACGATTGGGACGGCGTCACCATCGCGGAAAGCAAGTAAATCGCTCGGCGCCTTTGACCTCCGGGCGCCAGCCTTTATGCCGGGCCGATGACCGACGTTCTCCCCGGTGCTTCCATGCCGGCCTCCGCTCCCGATCCTCGCAGCGCGTCGCTTGCGCTGGAGCTCATTGGGCTCGCCAAGAGCTTCGGCAAGCCGGTGATCCGCGATCTCGACCTCGCGGTCCGTCCGGGCGAGCTCTATGCATTGCTGGGGCCGAACGGCGCCGGCAAGACCACGACCTTGCGGATGGTGGTCGGCCTTACCCACCCCGATCACGGCCGCATCCGCATCTTCGGCATCGACGCCCTCGCCCGCCCGGCCGAAGCCAAGGCGATCACCGCCTGGCTGCCCGACGAGCCGATGCTCTACGACAAGCTGACGCCGCTCGAATATCTCGCCTTCGTCGCCGGGCTCTGGCGCGTACCGCCGGACGAAGGCGTCGCCGAAGCCGAGCGGCTGCTGCGCTGGCTCGGCCTGTGGGACGACCGGGCGACGCGCTGCGAAGGCTTCTCCCGCGGCATGAAGCAGAAGGTGGCGCTGGCCGGCGCCCTGATCCACAAGCCGCGCCTGCTCGTGCTCGACGAGCCGCTGACCGGCCTCGACGCCGCCATGGCGCGCTCGGTCAAGGACATGCTGCAGGAGCAGGTGCGCGCCGGCGCCACCGTCATCGTCACCACCCACATCCTCGAGGTCGCCGAACGGCTCGCCGACCGGATCGGCATCATCGACGGCGGCCGCCTGCTCGCCGAAGGGACGCTGGCCGAGCTCCGCCAGCGGGCCGGCTCGAACGAGCTGACGCTGGAGGACATGTTCCTCGACCTGACGTCGCATACGGGCGATGCGACTTCCTGAAGCCGGGCGTCCGGCGCCCGGATCCCTGCTCTGGCTGGTCCTGCACGAGGTCCGGCTGACCTTCCGCAGCGGCCGGCGGACCGGCTTTGCGAAATGGATCCGGATCATCCTGCTCCTCGCCTTTCTCGCGATCGGCGTGATGGTGGCGCTGGCGCTGCGCGGAATTCCGCTGGTGCCGAAGCCGTCCTGGCTGGTGATCGGCAACGCGACCTTGCTGGTCCTGCTGACCTTCATGACGACGCAGAGCCTGATGACGGCGCTGCGCACCCTGTTCGAGAAGAGCGACCTCGATCTTCTCCTCTCCTCGCCGCTGCCGGAAGGACGCGTGCTCGCCGCCAAGCTGCTCGGCATCGCGGCGAGCGCCGCGGCGACCTATTTCCTGCTGGTCCTGCCGCTGGCGACGCCGGTTGCCGTGCTCGGCCATCCCAGGCTGCTGGCCCTGGTGCCGGTGCTCGCCGCGCTGGCGATGGTCGGGGCCAGCCTGGGGCTTGCGCTGGCGATCCTGCTGGTCCGCTTCATCGGCGCCCGCGGCGCCCGCGCGGTCGGGCAGATCGTCGCGGCGGCGCTCGGCGGCGGCATCTATCTCGTCTCGCAGCTCGCCGGCAACAACCGCCCCGGCCACGGCCGCATCATCGGCATCGCCAACTGGCTGCGCGATCGCGGCTGGGGAACCACCGGCTGGTCGGCGGTGCCGGCGCGAGGGCTGTTCGGCGAGCCTCTGCCGCTGCTGGTCCTGCTCGCCGCGTCGGCCGGCTTGTTCGCACTCACCGCATGGTTGTTCCGCACCCGCTTCCTCGCCGGCTATCAGCAAGCGGGCGAGCGCAGCGGACGCCGCGCGGCCGCGACCGGGCGCGGGCCCGCCTTTCGCGGCAGCCTGCTGGGCAATGTCGTCGCCAAGGAAGCACGGCTGCTGGTCCGCGAGCCCGAAATCCTGTTCATGGTCCTGCTCCGGCTGATCTATCTTTTCCCGCTAGTGCTGCTCAGCTTCCACAGGCAGATGATCGCGGTGCCGGCGCTGGCGGCGGTCGGCGTCATCGCCGCCGGCCAGCTGTGCGGCAGCGTCTCGTGGCTCACCATTTCCGCCGAGGATGCGCCCGATCTGCTCGCCGTCGCGCCGGTCGAGCCGGGCCAGCTCAAGCGGATGAAGCTCGTCGCCGCGCTCGTCCTCGTCGCGCCGGTCGCCGCGATCATGCCTTTGGTGATCGCCGCACGCGGCGCGCCGCTGGCCGGTCTCCTCGCCTTCGCCGGCACCCTGACGGCCGGCGCAGGCGCGGGCTGGATCGAGCTGATGCTCGGCAAGCCGGCCAAGCGCAGCGGCTTCGTGCGCCGGCGGCAGGGCTCCTTGCTGACCTCGTTGCTCGGCGTGTTCCTGTCGCTGCTCGTGGCGGCGGTCACCGCGGCGGCGATCTTCTTCCTTTGATCGCTGCCTTGCAAACGCTCTAGGGGCCGCCGAATGCGATTCGCGCTGAAGACGATCGGCATTGCCGCCTTGGCGCTGCTTCCGGCGGCGGCGATCGCCGGACCGCCTTACGACACCGACGATCCGGAGCCGACCGAGCTTCATCACTGGGAAATCTACGCGTTCGGTGCCGGCACCGCCCATCAGGGCTTGGTCGAAGGCGACCTTGGCACCGACCTCAATTACGGGCTGCTTCCCGGCGTCCAGCTGACCGCCACTTTGCCGCTCAGCTTCGAAACCGGCGCCGGAACCCGCCTCGTCCGCGGCGATGCGCAGATCGGCCTCAAATATCGCTTCCTGCATCGCGAGAAAGCCGGACTTTCCTTCGCGATCTTCCCGCGGCTCATCCTGCCGACCGCGCAACGCGGCTTCGGAACCGGCCGCCTGCGGGTGCTGCTCCCCGCATGGGGCCAGAAGGACATCGGCGACTGGTCGATCTTCGGCGGCGGCGGCTATACGATCAACCCCGGCAGCGGCAACCGGAACTATTGGCAGTCGAGCCTGGCGATCACCCGCTCCGCATCGAAACGGCTTTCGCTGGGCGCCGAGATCAGCCGCCAGGGCTCCGACAGCGTCGGCTCCGGAGGAATTACCCGCCTCGGGGTGGGCGGCATCTACAGCCTCAAAGGCCCCTTCTCGATCCTCGCTTCCGCCGGCCCGCAATTCGAGGACGGCAGCCGCCGCGCAGGCTTCCACGGCTATCTCGCCCTGGGCATCAATTTCTAGGCAGGGCGCTCCTCGGGAAGCTTCCTGGGGAATCGGGAGGTCTCACCCGAACATTGGGAAATTGTATTGTTTCGGCAACGGCGCCCCAACCTGCGGCCGCGCATCGTGCGGCTTCGGCGGGGAAGAGCGCACACGATCGCATGCGGACATCAAGACTTCTCGTCTCAGGCCGGTCTCGGCGAACGGCGCTCCGCGACGACCGGCGGTCCGCAATGGCCGAGGAAATCGCTTACCCTCTCGTGCGTGTCGGCCGCTGCGAAGCCTTCCCCCTGCTCGTCCGATTGTTTCGCTGGGCCTCGCGCAACTGTTAGCCCCCCGAACGGGCCGCATGGCGCCGTCGAGGCGCGCCCGGCATTGGGAATTTGTAGTTTTGCGGAAACAAGCAGCGAACTTAAGGGGGCGTAATATCGGCACGCGTTCGTATGAAACGCTCCACAGGAGATGTGTAATGCCGAAGATCCACCTTATCGCCGCTTTCGCGGCGCTCGTTGCGGCCGGCGCCGCCCAGGCGGCGCCGCAAGCCCCCCATGCCCGCCTGTCGATGAGCCAGGCGCGGACGATCGCTCTGCGCGCCGCGCCGGGGCGCGTCATTTCCGGTGAATATGAGAAAGAGGGCGGCGGCTGGCGCTATTCCTTCGACATCCAGCAGCGCGGCCATGTCCAGGAGATCGGCATCGACTCCAACACCGGCCGCATCGTCGAGAACAAGTCCGAAGGAAAGGTCGACCACGACTGATGCAGATCCTCCTCGCCGAGGATGATACCGAAACGGCCGAGTTCGTCGCGCGGGGGCTCGGCGAGCTCGGCCACAACGTCCTGCGCGCGCGCGACGGGGCCGATGCGCTCCATTTCGCGACGACCGAAAATTGCGACGTCATCGTGCTCGACCGCATGCTTCCGGCGATCGACGGGCTGGCGATCCTGAGGCGAATCCGAGCCGCCGGGGTCGAAACGCCGGTGCTGCTGCTGACCGCCCTCGGCAGGATCGAGGACAGGGTCGAAGGACTGGAGGCCGGCGCCGACGACTATCTGGTCAAGCCCTTCGCCTTTTCCGAGCTCGCCGCGAGGATCAATGCGCTCGGCCGGCGGCGGCCGCTCAACGAAGCGCCCACGCAGATCGAAGCCGGCCCCCTCCGCATGGACCTGCTGGCCCGCCAGGTGTGGCGAAACGATACGATCGTCCAGCTTCAGCCGCGTGAATTCCGACTCCTCGAGGAGCTCATGCGCAACAGCGACCGGGTGGTGACCCGGACCATGCTGCTCGAGCGGGTCTGGGGCTTCCACTTCGATCCCCAGACCAACATCGTCGAGACGCATATCAGCCGGCTTCGCGCGAAGCTCAATCGGGACGGCGGGGCCGATCTGATCGAGACCCTGCGGGGCGTCGGCTACCGGATGCGCGGCAATGCCTAGCCTCTTCAAGCCTAGCCTCTTCAAGAGCGCCGCCTATCGTATCTCCTTCGTCTATTCGGCCGCCTTCGCCCTCGCGATCCTGCTCCTGGGGCTGGTGCTGTTCTGGGCGATGCACCTCGATTTCACCCGCCAGCTCGACGGGACGCTCCGCGACGAAGTCTCCACATTGCTCGCCGAATCGCGTTCCGACGGCGAGAGCGAGCTCGCCGATGCGATCGCCCAGCGCGAGGCATCGACCTCGCGCGACCGTTTGCTCTATGCCGTTTTCACCCCGGACGGCCGCCGCGTCCTGGGCTCGCTGCGAACCGGATTTCCGCGGCTCGGACTGCACGATTTCACGTTCACGGATCCGGGCGAAGGGCCGGACGCCGCCCGCGGCCTCGCCGTCGACCTTGCGGACGGCAAGAGGCTGATCGTCGCGGCCGACCGCGAGCGGATCGAGCAGATCGACCGGACGATCGTCTCGGTCTTCGCCACCGCCTTTCTCCTCGTCCTGCTGCTCGGGGCCGCCGGCGCGTTGCTCCTGGGCGGCTATCTGCGCCGCCGCCTCGGCGCGATCAGCGGGGCCGCCGAGGCGATCGTCGAGGGCGAGCTGGGAAGGCGGATGCCGGTGAGCCGTCGCGGCGACGAGTTCGACCGCCTGGCACGATCGCTCAACGCGATGCTGGAGCGGATCGAAGGCCTGGTCGAAAATGTGCGCCAGGTGTCGAGCGACATCGCCCACGACCTGCGCACGCCGCTTGCCCGGCTTCGAAACCGGCTCGAGCAGGCGCTGGCCGGCACGGATCCCGCATCGAGCGGCGACGTCGTCGCGGACGCGCTGCATCGCGTCGACGACGTCCTCACCCTGTTCGCCGCGATCCTGCGCATCGCCGAAGTCGAAAGCGGCGAGATTCGGCGCACCTTCGCCGCTGTCGACGTCAGCGCCCTCGCCCGCGAGCTCGCCGAGAGCTATGCGCCCGCCATCGCCGATGGCGGCCGCCGATTCCAATGGTCGATCGCTCCGGACCTCCTGATGCTGGGGGATCGGGAGCTGCTCGCGCAAGCGGTCATCAACCTGCTCGAAAACGCCCAGCGTCACACGCCCGAAGGTTCCGAAATCCGGCTGTCGGTGAGCGGCGGCGCGCAGGAGTTGACGCTGATGGTCGCCGACGACGGCCCCGGCGTTCCGGACGAAGACAAGGACCGTATCGTTCAACGCTTCATCCGCCTGGACGCGAGCCGGACGACGCCGGGTCACGGCCTCGGGCTGAACCTCGTCTCGGCCATTGCGCGTCTTCATGGCGGACGATTACGCTTCGCCGGCAACTTTCCGGGCCTTCGGGTCATTCTGGAATTCCCGCGGAGCGACGAGCGCGGTGAACCGCCGTTTCACCCGATCGGCGCCGGCAGCAGAGAAGGGCGATCATGACTCGAGAAAATGCAGCTCTGCGAGAGGCTGTCAGCAAGGTCCCAGCCGTCACTTTCGGCTTCTGGATCATAAAGATCCTGGCGACCACGCTCGGCGAAACCGGCGGCGACAGCGTGACCATGACCTGGCTCGGCGAAACCACCCCCGACGCGACGCAGAACGGCTATCTGATCGGCACCGCCATCTTCGGCGTGCTGCTGCTCCTGCTGGTCCTGGCGCAGATAAAGGCGCGCAGGTTCAATCCCTGGCTCTACTGGCTGACGATCGTCGCCTCGACCACCGCGGGGACGACCCTCGCCGATTTCGCCGATCGTTCGCTGGGGATCGGCTATCCTGGCGGATCGCTCTTGCTCCTCGCCTGCGTCCTGCTGTCGCTATTCGCCTGGTACCGGACGCTCGGCACGGTCTCGGTGAACAGCGTGGCGGGGCCGAAAGCCGAGAGCTTCTACTGGGTCACGATCACCTTCTCGCAGACGCTCGGCACCGCGCT
>JAQGLF010000124.1 GCA_028293025.1 Alphaproteobacteria bacterium | reverse complement strand
CCCGGTTCGCCGCCATCGTCGCGCGGCACCGGGTCGAGGGCCTCGTCCATGACGGCCTTCGCCATGCCGGCGTCGCGCCGCCGCCGGAGATCGCGGCGCGGCTGGCCGCGGCGGCGACCGGCATCGCCCGGGAGAATCTGCTGTTCGCCGCCGAGGCGCACCGGCTGAACGGGCTGCTCGAAGCGGCGGGCGCGCGCTTCCTCTTCCTGAAGGGCATCACCCTCAACATGCTCGCTTACGGCACGCTGGCGCTGAAAAAGGCAGCCGACATCGACGTCGCCGTAGAGCCGGACGACTATCCGGCCGCCATCGCCGCCGTCCGCGCCGCGGGCTATCTTTGCGTCGCGCCCGGCCCCGATCCGAGCCTGGAGGAGATCCTTGCCTGGTCGGAGCGGACCAAGCACAGCATCTGGACGCGCGGCGGCATCTGCCTCGAGCTGCACACCAGCCTGGTCGACAGCGGCGCGATGCTCGGCGGCGTCACCGTCTCCTCGCCCCGCCAGCAGGTTCGGATCGCGCCCGGCATCAGCCTGCCGACCCTGGCGACGGACGAGCTCTTCGCTTACCTCGTTGTCCACGGCGCCACCCATGCCTGGTCGCGGCTCAAATGGCTGGCGGATGTCGCGGCTCTGCTGTCGCATCTCGGCGAGACGGAGATCGCGCCGCTCTACCGCCGCTCACTGGCGCTCGGCGCCGGCCGCAGCGGCGCCCAGGCTTTGCTGCTGGCGGAGCAATTGCTCGGCCTGCGCATCCCGACTTCGCTTTCAGAAGAGCTGCGGCGCGACCGGGGAGTCCGCTATCTCGCGCGCGCCGCCCGCGCCGCCATGCTGCGCGGCGGCGGGAAGGAGCTGGACGAGATGATGCTCGGCACCGCCTCGATCCACCTCTCCCATTTGCGTCTGAAAAAGGGCCTTGCCTTCAAGCTCCACGAGCTGCGGCGCAAGCTTCGCTCGGACGGGCATGGCGAGACGCACGGATCGGCGCGCTTGCTGGCGAGGCTTCTCGCCGGGCCGCGCTGGCTGGGGCGGCGCGCACGCCGGGCGGCGCTCCCACGATGAAACCGCACGTTCATCCACGTTCGGCCACGAGCCCGAAATCCCAACGTTCAGGAGGTGCCCATGAAGCCCGCTCTCATCCTGGCCGCCTTGCTCGCCGCGGCGGGTCCTCCCCCACCTCCCGGCGGCGAACAAGCGCTTCCCTTCATCAGCCACGGCGGCGTGCTCGACTGGCAGGCGGCCAGCGACGACAGCCTGTACGTGCGTGGCTATAACGGCCGCTGGTATCTGGTGCGCACGACAAATCGCTGTCCGCGATTGCGTGCCGCACTCAGCGTCGGTTTCGTCACCTCGGCGCTCGACCAGCTCGACCGGCACGGCGCGATCCTCGTCGAGGGGGACCGCTGTCCGGTCGCGAGCGTGACCCTCGCGCCCGGTGCGCCGCCGTCGAAACATCCACACCGGCGCTGATCGTCAAAGCGAAACGCCGCCGCGGCACGGGCCGCGACGGCGTTCTATTCGGCAGTCGTCGCGAAACTCAGAAGCCGACGACGAGGGTCCCTGAAATCGCGCGCGGCGGGCCGACGAAGGCGAACGGGATGCTGAACTGCGACGTGTTGCCGCCTACGCCCGAGACATAGAGCTTGTCGAACAGATTGGTGATGTTGAGCTGCACCCAGGTCCGGTCGTTGCCGCCGATCGCCGAGAGCGAGAGGCGGGCGTCGAGATCGACCGTCGTGTAGGCGGACGTGGAGGCGGCGAAGACCTGGAAGCGGGTGGCGGTGCTCGGACAATCGAGCACCTGCACGGTCGCAGTGCACTGGTAGACCGGCAAATTCTGGTCGTTTATGAACCTCTTGCCGGTCCTCTTGGCCTGCAAGCCGATTTCGAGCGGCCCGAAGACGCCCTGAATGCGGCCGCCGAAAGTGTAGACCGGCGCCGCCGCCTCGCGCTTGCCCCCGGTCAGCGCGAAGATCGGCTGGCCTGGCGCCGTGCAATTGTTGGTATGGGCGGTGACGTTGGCGGCGGAGCAAGTGCCCTGCTGGAGATCGTTGAGGATCTTGGACTTCAGATAGGAGCCGAAGGCCATCACGGAGACTTGCGGCGTCACCTGATAGGAGACGTTCGCATCGACCCCGTATTTGTGGACGGTTCCGAGATTCCGGAAGACGCTGATGTTGAGCAAGGGGTCGAAAGCGGAAGCCAGACGGTTGCTGAAGATCGTGTACCAGCCGGCGACCTGGGCCTGGACCTTGCCGCTGCGGTAACGAAGGCCGGTGTCGAAATTGTCGGTCGTCTCCGGCGTCGTCAGCGGCGTGGTTCCCGGAATCCCGATGAACTGATAGAGGCTGTCGGTGCTCGGCACCTGCAGGCCCTTCGAGTAATTGGCGAAGGCGCTGACTCTCGGCGTGATGACGAAGGTGAGGCCGGCCTGGGGCAGCAATTTGTGGAAATTGAAGATGCGATGCGTCGGCGGCGTGAAGGTCGGGTTGGCGGCGAGGAACGCGGCCTGGCTGGCCGGCTGGCCGTTGAAGCAGTCGACGAAGCTGCCATTCGTCTCGGAAACGCAGTAATTGTTGAGGTCGCGTTTGAAGAAGGGAGCCCTGAGGCCAAGGGCCAGGCTCAGGCGATTGTCGAAGAAGTTGCCGCGATATTCGCCCGACACCTGGTTGAGGGTCGCGTAGGAAAGCCGGTTGCGCTTCTCGACGATGTTGCCGTTGATGTCGAGCAGCGGGTTGTCGATCGGAAAGACGTTGGCGGCGAAGCCGTTCGGCAGGAGCAGGCCGACCTCGCCGGTCTGGCGGTGACGGCCGCGATCGAAGCTGTAATTGACGCGGATCGTCTGGGTCGGGCTGATGTCGTAGATCAGCGACGCGATCACGCCGAAACGGCGAGTGCCGGTCTGGCTGGGCGCATAGACCTCGACCCCGTCGAGCTTGTCGCCGTCGCCGTTCAGATCGACCCCGCCGAAGAAAGGCTGGCCGCCAACGAAGCCGATCAGGTTGGACGCCGTTCCGCTGCGGCCGAAACCTTCGTTGCCCCGCACGGCGCTGCTGCCGCCATTGGCCTTCACATATTGGAAACTGGGGTCGACGGTCAGCGTGAGGCCGTCGGCAAGGGTGAAGCGCGAGTTGATCCGGATATTGCCGGTGTCCGACGGATTGAAGCTGTAATCGAAGAGGGTGCCGCAGGTGTTGGGCGCGTCGGCGACGCCGGTCCGCGCCGCTGCGACGGTGCAGGGCGGCACGGTATAATTGCGCTCGTTCCTCGTCAGCGGGAAGCGGTTGGTCGCGCCCGAGCCGACCACGCGGGCCGCCGGGTTGAGCGGCGACTGGACGAGGTCCGTCCGCAAGGGCAGCGACGAGAAATTGCTGTTGCGGTTGTGGTTCCAGTGACCGGCGATGGAGATGAAGTCGCCATGGCCGCCGATCGGCTGATACAGCTTTACGTTATACTGGAACTTGTCGGTGTGGGAGACTCGGTTGAACGGATTCTCGTTCTGGGCATGGCTCGCCGCGATGAAGGCGCGGGTCCCAATCGACGTGAACTCGCCGGTGTCGATCACGCCGAACATCCGGAAGAACTGGTACGAGCCGGCCGAGCCCTGAAGCCGAACGTGGAAATCCTTGGTCGGATTGCGCGTGCGGTAATTGACCGTGCTGCCCGTGGCCGCGGCGGTCGGGCTGTCGACGTCGGTCGTGCCGAGATTGACGTTGACCTGCTCGATCAGCTCGGGGTCGAGCTGCTGGCCCGAGAACAAGGCGTAATTGCCGGTGTCGTTCAGCGGGATGCCGTCGAAGGTCTGCGAGATGCGGGTGC
>JAQGLF010000116.1 GCA_028293025.1 Alphaproteobacteria bacterium | reverse complement strand
AGTTCGGCGCGCCGGTTCCCGACCAGGACGACAATGGCGGCGGCGCCAGCGGCGGCGGCAACGCGCCGGTGACGCAGCGCGGCGGCTCGCTCGGCTCGGGCTTCCTGATCTCGGCCGACGGCTATGTGGTCACCAACAACCATGTCATCTCGCCGGCGCGGACCGGCGCCACCGTCGAGGAGATCACGGTCATCCTCGCCGATCGCCGCGAATATCAGGCGCGCATCGTCGGCCGCGACCAGGTCGCCGACCTCGCCTTGCTGAAGATCAACGCGTCCGGCATGCCTTACGTCCGCTTCGGCGATTCGACCCGGATCCGGGTCGGCGACTGGGTGCTGGCGATCGGCAATCCGTTCGGCCTCGGCGGCACGGTCACCGCCGGCATCGTCTCGGCGCTGCACCGTAACCTGCCGGGCGGCGGCGTCTACGACCGCTACATCCAGACCGACGCCTCGATCAACATGGGCAATTCGGGCGGTCCGATGTTCGATCTCGACGGCAACGTCATCGGCATCAACACCGCGCTCTATTCGCCGACCGGCGGCAATATCGGCATCGGCTTCGCCATCCCCGCCGAGCAGGTCCGGCCGGTCATCGACGCGCTGATGCGCGGCGAGCGCGTCCGCCGCGG
Organism: Alphaproteobacteria bacterium; assembly: GCA_028293025.1. Lineage (GTDB taxonomy): Bacteria > Pseudomonadota > Alphaproteobacteria > Sphingomonadales > Sphingomonadaceae > Allosphingosinicella. The sequence continues at coordinate 1,889 of JAQGLF010000116.1, read as the reverse complement.
CTATATCGGCGTCAGCCTGCAGCCGCTCGACGACGACATCGCCGAATCGATGGGCCTGCCGAAGAACCAGGGCGAGCTGATCCGCGGCGTCACGCCCGCCGGCCCCGCCGCCCGCGCCGGCGTCCAGCAGGGCGACGTGGTGGTGGAGGTCAACGGCAAGCCGGTCACGCCCGACCAGTCGCTCGCCTATCTCGTGTCGCAGCAGCCGGTCGGCTCGCGGGTGCCGATCACCCTGGTCCGGGGCGGCCAGCGCCAGACGGTGACGGTGACGGTCGGCGAGCGGCCGTCCGAGGACGAGCTTGCCCGGCTCAACGGCGGCGGCGAGGATGCGAATCCGGTCAAGGAGCCGGAGCAATCGCAGCAGTCGGTCAGCCAGCGCTCGACCCGGGAGGGCCTCGGCCTCACCGTGCAGGCGCTGACGCCGGAGGCCGCGCGCTCGCTGCGGCTCAACGACGTCAACGTCAGGGGCGTCGTCGTCTCCGCCGTCAATCCGAGCAGCGACGCCGCCGGCAAGGGCATCCAGGTCGGGGACATCATCCTGTCGATCAACCAGCGCGCCACCCGTACGCCGGAGGAAGCCGCGGCAGCGGTCACCGCAGCGCGGACGGCGGGACGGAAATCGGTGCTGCTGCTCGTCCGGCGCGGTAATACGCCGGCCGGCTATCTCGGCGTCGAGCTGAACCCGCCGGCGGCCGCCCGCTGATCGCTTGCCGCCCCTGTCGCGGCGCGATAGGGGCGGCGGGGTTCGGCAGGAAAGGCTCTGAATGGACGAGAGCGGCGCGAAACGGGAGCTGACGCTGAGGGCCGTCATTCTCGGCGGCCTCATCACCCTCGTCTTCACCGCCGCCAACGTCTATCTCGGCCTCAAGGTCGGCCTCACCTTCGCGACCTCGATCCCGGCCGCCGTCATCTCGATGGCGGTGCTGCGCTGGTTCCGCTCGTCGAGCATCCTCGAGAACAATATCGTCCAGACCGTCGCGTCGGCGGCGGGAACGCTGGCGGCGATCATCTTCGTCCTGCCCGGGCTGGTGATGATCGGCTGGTGGCACGGCTTTCCGTATTGGACGACGGCGGCGATCACCGGGACCGGCGGCATCCTCGGCGTCCTCTTCTCGGTGCCGCTGCGCCGCGCGCTCGTCGTCGACACGCTGCTTCCCTATCCGGAAGGGCGGGCGGCGGCCGAGGTGCTGCGGGTCGGCTCCGAATCGCGCGAAGGCGCCGAGGAGAGCGCCAGGGGCCTCTCCGTGCTCGTCTGGAACAGCCTCGTCTCGGCCGGCTTCGCGATCCTCGCCCAGACCCGGCTCGTCGTCGCCGAAGCCGCGGCCTGGTTCCGGGTGGGGCCGGGGGCGACCGGGATCGACGGCGGTCTCTCCTTCGCCTTGCTTGGCGTCGGCCATCTCGTCGGCATCTCGGTGGGCGCGGCGATGGGGCTCGGCCTCGTCATCGGCTGGTGGGTGCTGCTGCCGATCCTCACCGCCCACCATCCGCTTCCCGGCGGCGCCGAGGCCTGGGCGGGCGCGATCTTCTCCAAGGATGTGCGCTTCTTCGGCGCCGGCGTGATCGGCGTGGCGGCGGTCTGGACCTTGCTGAAGATCGCCGGGCCGGTGCTCGGCGGCATCGGCTCGGCGATGGCCGCGAGCCGCGCCCGCCGCGGCGGCGCGACGATGGCGCTCGAGGAAAGGGATATCCCGATCGGCATCGTCGCGATCGGCTCGCTGGCGATGCTGGTGCCGATCGCCTGGCTGCTCTGGACGGTCATCGCGGGCGGGCCGCTGGCGGGGTCGGCGGCGCTGCTGATCGGCGGGGCGCTGGTCTTCGTGCTGGTCATCGGCCTGATGATCGCCGCGGTCTGCGGCTATATGGCCGGCCTGATCGGCGCCTCGAACAGC
>JAQGLF010000109.1 GCA_028293025.1 Alphaproteobacteria bacterium | reverse complement strand
ACGTTCAGCGGCATCCAGGGCTGGGAATATTGGCACGCCCCGTTCACCTTCAAAGAGAATATCTACAGCTCGACCTTTTTCATGGCGACCGGCTTCCACGGCGCCCATGTCATCATCGGCACGATCTTCCTCACCGTCTGCCTGATCCGCGCCTATAAGGGCGACTTCACCCCACGGCAGCATTTCGGCTTCGAGGCGGCAGCCTGGTACTGGCATTTCGTCGATGTGGTCTGGCTGTTCCTGTTCATCTGCATCTACGTCTGGGGCGGCTGGGGCGCGCCTTACGCGGGGTGAAGGCGCCCGGCCCTCACCCGCTCCTCGTCGCGGTCCGCGGCCTCTGCCCGCGCTGCGGATCGAAGACCCTGTTCGGGAGCCTCACCGGCTTCGCCCCCAAATGCCGGGCTTGCGGGCTCGACCTCTCGGCGTTCAACGTCGGCGACGGGCCCGCGGCCTTCCTGATCCTCGTCATCGGGGCGCTGATCGTCGGCCTCGCCATCACGGTCGACCTCCGCTTCAGCCCGCCCTGGTGGGTCCACGTCCTGCTCTGGGTGCCGCTGACGACGGCGGCGGTGATCTTCTCGCTCCGCCTCGCCAAGGGCCTGCTCCTCGCGCTCGAATACAGGCATCGGGCGCGAGAGGGCCGGATCGCGGACGGCGAATGATGCGCCTGCCGATACTCCCCACCATCCTGGTTGCCGCGGCCGCGGCGGCGATGGTCTGGCTCGGCGTATGGCAGATCCACCGGGCGGCGTGGAAGACGGCGCTGATCGCTCGCTACGAGACCAATCGGAAGCTGCCGGCCATGGCCTGGCCCGCTCAGCCGCCGGCCGGCGAAAGCCTTCTCTACCGCCGCTCTTCCGGTTTCTGCCTGCAGCCGGTCGGCTGGCGCGACGTCGCCGGCCGCAATTTGAAGGGCGAGCCCGGCTGGAGCCACATCGCCTCCTGCCGCACCGGCGCCGAAGGATCGGGAATGGAGGTGGACGCGGGCTGGTCGACGTCGCCGCATCCGCCTTCCTGGCGCGGCGGCCCGGTCGGCGGCGTCATCGTCCCGGATCGTCTGCATCGCATCCGCCTCGTCGCCGCCAATGCCGCACCGGGCCTGGTGCCGAGCGCCCCGCCGTCGCCGGCCGACATGCCGAACAACCACCTCTTCTACGCCTTCCAATGGTTCTTCTTCGCCGCCGCGGCGGTGACCATCTACCTGCTCGCCCTCCGCCGCCGGCAACGCGGCAAGGTTGCTCCGGCGCGGCCGAACACCTAATTCCCCTGCGATGAAGCTCACCCTCCTCGACAACGGCCTCCGGGTCGCGACCCGCGCCATGCCCGGCGTCGAGACCGCCGCCGTCGGGCTGTTCGCGGAAGCGGGCGCGCGGCACGAGCCGGAGCGCCTCAACGGCATCGCCCATCTGTTCGAGCATATGGTGTTCAAGGGCGCGGGCGGCCGCTCGGCGCGCGAGATCAGCGAGGCGATCGAGGATGTCGGCGGCGACCTCAACGCCTGCACCGAGCGCGACGGCACCAGCTTCACCGCCGCGGTCATGGCGGAGCATGTGCCGCTGGCGGTCGAATTGCTCGCCGACATGGTCCAGCGCCCGCATTGCGAGCCCGCCGACCTCGCCCGCGAGAAGGACGTCGTCCTCCAGGAGCTGGGCGAGGCGCGGGACACGCCGTCGGACATCGTCTTCGACGAGCTCTGGTCCGCCGCCTTCGCCGACCAGCCACTCGGCCGGCCGGTGCTCGGCGAGGAGCACAGCATCGAGGCGATCGGGGTCGAGGACCTGCGCGACTGGCGGCGCGAGCGCTACCGCGCCGGCAGCCTGATCCTCGTCGCCGCCGGCAAGGTCGAGCATGAACGGCTGGTGGCGCTCGCCGAGCGGCATTTCGCCGATCTCCCCGCCGGCGCGCTCGACGCCGCCGAGCCGGGCCGCTTCACCGGCGGCGTCCGCGTCGGCCGGGTGCCGAGCGAGCAGGCGCATCTGACCCTGGGCTTCGCCGCGCCGGCGCAGCGCGATCCGGATTATTTCGCCGCCCGCTTGTTCTCCGACATCGTCGGCGGCGGCATGTCGTCGCGCCTGTTCCAGCAGGTGCGCGAGGAGCGCGGCCTCGCTTATTCGGTCTATGCCTCGCTTTATCCCTATACCGATGCCGGCATCCTCTCCGTCTATGCCGCCACCGCCCGCAGCCAGTCCGCCGCCGCCGCCCAGCTGGTCGAGGAGATCCTTGCCGAGACCGCCGCGACGGCGACGCCGCGCGAGCTCGAGCGAGTGCGGACCCAAGCCCGCGCCGCCTTGCTGATGTCGCTGGAGAGCCCCTGGGGGCAGGCCCATTATGCGGCGCGCCAGCTGACGGTCTACGGCCGGCTGGTCGAGCCGGCGGAAGTGGTCGAGGAGCTCGCCCGGGTGACGCTGGACGAGGTGCGGGAGGCGGGCCGCAAGATGCTCGCCGGCCCCCGCGCCCGCGCCACGATCGGCTTCCCCGCCGTGAGGGCGGCGTGACGACTCCCGTCGCCCCGGCTTTCGCCGGGATGACGGAGGTGCTGGTCGCCGAGCCCTGGCCCGATTATGGACTCGTCGACAGCGGCGGCGGGCGCAAGCTGGAGCGTTACGGTCCCTGGCGCTTCATCCGGCCGGAACCGCAGGCGATGTGGGCGCCGGCCGCGGCCGAATGGAAGGCCGACGGCGCGTTCATCCCCGGCTCCGACGAGGAAGGCGGCGGCCGCTGGCAGTTCCGCCGGCCCGTGCCGCCCGAAGGATGGGAGTTGAGCTGGGAGGAAATCCGCTTCCGCGCCCAATGCACCCCCTTCCGCCACCTCGCTTTCTTCCCCGACATGGCGCCGCAATGGGCCTGGATGCGCGCGCATCTGGGAGAAGGCGCCGAGGCGCTCAACCTGTTCGGCTATACCGGTGTCGGCACCCTCGCTCTGGCCGCGGCCGGCGCGCGCGTCGTCCATGTCGACGCGTCGAAGAAATCGGTCGAGGCGGGGAAGGAGAATGCCCGCCTCTCCGGCATGGACGAGCGTCCGATCCGCTGGATGGTCGACGATGCGACCAAGTTCGCCGCGCGCGAGGTCCGGCGCGGCCGCCGCTATGACGGCATCATCCTCGACCCGCCCAAATTCGGCCGCGGCCCCGCCGGCGAGATCTGGCGGCTCGAGGAAGGCCTTCCCGGCCTGATCGCCGACTGCCGGCGCCTGCTCGATGCCGACAGCCGCTTCCTCGTCCTGACCGTCTATGCCGTGCGGATGTCGGCGCTGGCGATCGGCGAATTGCTGAGCCAGGCGCTCGCCGGCCTCGGCGGCCGCATCCACTGCG
>JAQGLF010000101.1 GCA_028293025.1 Alphaproteobacteria bacterium | reverse complement strand
AGCCGCCCGCGCTGTGTCCACAATTTCTTCAACGGCCGCGATCACCACGTCGGGTTTGATCTGCTGGATGAAGTGGGTGGTCCCCGGCACGAGACGGTTCACTCCGCGGGTAGACAGCGCAGCGATGGCATCATGCCCTTTGCGAATTACCGCCATCGCGGCGGGATATTGCGCCACTAACTCTGCGGGTGTGCCAGGCGGGAATGGTGGCTGCTCCGTAGCGGTAAGGATAATAATTGGCATGCTGCCTAGCTTGCGCCGCGGATTTACCGCGAGAGTAAAATCTTCCGACACCGACTCGAAGAACGATGCCTCTGTCGCGAATCGTGCGGGATTACTATCGGCTTTTGCGAGCGCAACGCTCACGGCAGCCGGATAGTTCGGGGGATACCGCAGACAGCGCGGATCAAGTGTGCCGCTCGCGACCTTCCCGCTCCTGATAGCATCCGAGCAGCCACGAAGCCCCGCGATCAGCTTAGAAAAATAGGCCGGGTTAGAGGCCGCCACGGCTGGAGCGGCCGCTGCAAACTGCTTCTCTTGGTCGGGGATACTCGGATCCACCAGCACCATCCCTGCGAACTGCCGCGGGCGCCGATCGGCCAGCAGCAGCAGCTCCAGTCCGGCGAGCGAGTGCCCAACCATCACATAGGGAGCGCGCAGGCCGCTCCTGCTGAGTGCCGCGCTTAGATCGTTCGTCGTAGCGATTATCGTCTGCTTAGCAGGGCTCCCATCGCTGAAACCGAATCCGGCCCGATCCCAAGTGCAGACCTGCGTCTTTTTGGCGATCTCCGGCTGTACCTTGTTCCAGGTGACGCCCCACTCGCCGGCGCCCGCCGAAAGGATCACCGTCGGCGAACCGCGGCCCATGCAGGTGAAGTGAATACGGCGCCCATCGCCCAGCTTCACCGAGTGGCTGAGGTCCATGTAGGGCAGCAGGCTGGCATCCGCTTTAGAGCTGGAGCTGCTTTGCGCGTATGCCGCGCTGGAACTCCAAGCGATTGCAGCCGCGACGACTGCAGACGCACACCGAAGCAAACGCATGACTCTCCCCCCGATCGTTCCACGATGAGAGTGACACCAGCCCGGAGCCGGATCAACCCTGAGTGCTGAATGTCCTCAATGGGTCGTTAGCAGAGTTTCGAATCTGCGCTCGACGAGGAGAATTCAATAAGCTAGCGCCAGCCCGTCGGCGCGCATCTCGCTGGCGGCGGCGTAGACGCGCTGGCCCGCGCTCGCCCGCAGCTCGATCGAATGGTAGCGGCCGAAGCCGCCGTCGGACGCGCCGAGCGTCCAGCCCATCGCCGCGAGCGCCCGTTTCGTCCGCTCGGGCATCCCGGTCTCGACGCGGAGCAGGCCGAGCGGCCCGAGGCCGGGGCTGTCCTCGCCCATCGACTGGGACGAACCTTCGTGATGCCAGCGCGGCGCATCGCCGGCGGCCTGGACGTCGAGGCCGTAATCGGCGCGGTTGACGACGATCTGCGTCTGCCCCTGCGGCTGCATGTCGCCGCCCATCACTCCGAACGACATCCAGGGTTGCCCGCCGCGCGTCGCGAAGCCGGGGATGATCGTCTGGAACGGCCTTTTGCCCGGCGCATAGAGGTTCGGATGGCCGTCCTTGAGGCTGAACAATTGGCCACGGTCCTGGAACATGAAGCCGAGCCCGTCGGCGACCAGCCCGGAGCCCATGCCGCGGAAATTGGACTGGATCATCGACACCATCATCCTCCAGCGGTCGGCGACGGTGAAATAGGTGGTGTCGCCGCGGCTCGGCGCCTGGCCGGGGAAGATATGCTCGTTGATCCGGTCCGGCCGGATCAGCCGCGCCCGCTCGGCGGCATAGGCTTTCGAGACCAGCCAATCGGCAGGGATTTTCGAGAAAGCGGGGTCGGCGTAAAAACGGGCGCGATCCTCATAAGCGAGGCGCTTGGCCTCCGCCTGGAGGTGGATCGAGAGCGGCGACTGGAAGCCGGCGCCGCGCATGTCGAAATGCTCGAGCAGGTTGAGCATCTGCAGGGTGGCGATGCCCTGGGTGTTGGCGCCGAGCGCATGGACGCGGACGCCGCGATAATCGGCCGAATAAGGCTCGGTCCATTCCGAATGGTGGGCGGCGAGGTCGGCCCGCGTCATCCAGCCGCCGATGCGCCGGAAATAGGCTTCGATCGTCCGCGCGATCGGCCCCGCATAATAAGCGTCGCGGCCGCCTTGGGCTATCATCCGGTAGGTGCGGGCGAGATCGGGATTGCGGAAGATCTCGCCGACGCCCGGGCCCCGGCCCCAGGTGTGGACCGCGTTCGCCGTCTCCTCGACTCCGGCGCCGGGCCGCAGGAAGGCGGCGAGGTTGCGGCGAACATAGGAGCTGATGATCTCGGGGAACGGCACGCCGTCCTCGGCATAGGCGATCGCCGGCTCGAACAATTCCGCCCATTTGAGCCGGCCGTAGCGGCGGTGGAGCGTCCACCAGCCGTCGACCGCGCCGGGGACTGAGATCGTCACCGCGCCGAGCGCGGGCAGCGCGCCGTTCTTCGCCCGCGAGCGGACGGTTTCGAGGCTGAGGCCGCGCGGCGAGCGGCCGGAGCCGGCGAGGCCGACCACCTTCCCCAGCGCCGGGTCCCAGAGCATGGCGAAGACGTCGCCGCCGATGCCGGCGCTGGTCGGCTCGAGAAAGCCCAGGCAGGCATTGACCGCGACAGCGGCGTCCATCGCCGACCCGCCTTTCTTCAGCATCTCGATTCCGGCGAGCACCGCCAGGGGCTGGGCGGCGCCGACCGCGCCCGAGCGGCCGTAGACGGCCGAGCGCGACGCGAAGCTGGCGCCGGCGGGCCGGTCGCCGGCATGGACGTCGGGGCGGGTGAAGATCTCGTCGCCCCGCGGCTGGAAGCCAGGTGGGTTCCCCTCCTCCGAAGGCGCCGGTCCCCCGCTCCGGCCCGAGGGCACCTGCGCCTCCAATGCGGCCCCCGCCGCGGCGAGAGGAAGGGCGGCGAGGAAGGTGCGGCGGCGCATGGCGAGGCTCCGGTTCTGGTGCGGCATTGGTAGCGCGCCGGCGCGCGCTGGCAAGGCGTGAAGCCCCGTTGACTATGAGGGGGTTTTACCGGAGCCGAAGCAACCGCATCGCAACCGCAGCGTCGGATGGCGGCGAGGGAGGCAATATGGACGGCGACACAAGGTTAAGCGCGCTCCGGCAGGATTTTCTGGCGACCAGCACTCAGTCGATGCCGATGGCCGGAATGCTGTTCTGGGCGGTGGCCGCAGCCGCCAGCCGGGTGCTGACGCCCGAGCAGCTCGCTTATTTCGTGGGCTTTGGGAGCGGTACGGTCTTTCCGCTCGGGATGCTGATCGATCGGTTGCGCGGCCGGCGAGGATTGCAGGGCAACAGAGACAATCCCGTCCTCACCGGCTTTCTGCAATGTCTCGCGATCGTGGCGATGCTCTGGCCTTTTGTCATTCTCGCGGGGATCGGGCGACCTGGGCTGGTCGTGCTTGGGGGCGCCATCCTGATGGGCCTCGTGTGGGTGCCTTACGGATGGGCGGCCGACGATCCGGTGGGCATGCGGCACGCGATCGCACGGACGTTGCTCTGCTACGCCGCTTATATTTTTCTTCCTCCTGCCCTTCGCTCGACGAGCATCTGCCTCATCGTTCTCGCCTGCTATTTTTATTCGTTCCTGACGATGCGAAAGGCGTGACTCCTGCCAGGGCTGGCCGGCTGAAAGTGACCGACGGATTCGCGGCCGCACCCGGTTGCGCAAAGCCGCGGCGGGTCTAGAGTCGGCGCCATGACAGACGCACGCACCGCCCAGATAGGCAATATCGCGCTCCTCATCGACGCCGACAACGCCTCGCCGGACAGCCTCGACGCGGTTCTCACCGTCCTCGCCGAGCTCGGCACGGTCAACATCCGCCGCGCCTACGGCAATTGGCAGAAGCCGGCGCTGAAGGGCTGGTCGGCGATGGTCCACCAGCACGCGATCGAGCCGCAGCAGCAATTCGACCTCACCAAGGGCAAGAGCTCGACCGACATGAAGATGATCATCGACGGGATGGACCTGCTTTACAGCAAGCGGGTCGATGGCTTCGGCATCATGTCGAGCGACAGCGATTTCATGCCGCTGGCGATGCGCATCCGGCAGGACGGCCTGCCGGTCTACGGCTTCGGCACGGATCGCACGCCGATATCCTTCCAGCAGGCCTGCACCCGGTTCATCAACACGGCCGCGCTCACCGCCGCTCTTTCCCCGTCGGCCGGGCGTGCCGCCGAGACCGTCAAGCGGCCGGTCGACGCGCAGCTGCGGGCGCTGCTGGCCGAAGCCTATGAGGCGGTGCGCCACGACGACAAGGGCTTTGCCAGCCTTGGCTCGGTCGGCCAGCATGCCAGCAACCGATCCTCGTTCGACGCGCGCAGCTACGGCTTCAAGCGCCTGTCGGATCTCATCGCCTCCCTCCCCGGCTTCGAGGTGGAGCGGCGCGACGGCAGCGTCTTCGTCCGGCGGGTCGACTAGGCCGTTCGCGGCGCGCCGTCCGGCAGCCCGGCAAGCGCCCGCCCCTTTTCGTCATCCCGACGAAAGTCAGGATCCACGAACGCGGTGTGTGCGGTGCTCGTAACGCCGTGTTCATGGATCCCTGATCAAGTCCGGGATGACGAGAGGGAAATCAGCGCGTCAGCTTCCGGTACGTCACCCGGTGCGGCCGGTCCGCCTCCGGGCCCAGGCGGCGGAGCTTGTCCTCCTCATAGGCTTCGAAATTGCCTTCGAACCATTCGACATGGCTGTCGCCCTCGAAGGCGAGGATATGGGTGGCGAGGCGATCGAGGAAGAAGCGGTCGTGGCTGATCACCACCGCGCAGCCGGCGAAATTCTCGAGCGCCTCCTCGAGCGCGCGCAAGGTCTCGACGTCGAGATCGTTGGTCGGCTCGTCGAGGAGGAGGACGTTGCCGCCCTCCTGCAGCATCTTCGCCATGTGGACGCGGTTGCGCTCGCCGCCCGAGAGCTGCCCCACCTTCTTCTGCTGGTCGCCGCCCTTGAAGTTGAAGGCGCCGACATAGGCGCGGGTCGCGACCTCGTTCTTGCCGAGCTTGAAGATGTCGAGCCCGCCCGAAATCTCCTCCCAGACGTTCTTGTTCGGATTCAGCGCGTCGCGGGACTGGTCGACATAGCCCAGGCGCACGGTCTCGCCGATGCGGATGCTGCCCGAATCGGGCTGCTCGACGCCGGTGATCAGCTTGAACAGGGTGGTCTTGCCGGCGCCGTTGGGGCCGATCACGCCGACGATGCCGCCCGGCGGCAGGCTGAACGAGATGTCGTCGAACAGCAATTTGTCGCCATAGGCCTTTGACAGGCCCTTGGCCTCGATCACCGTGCCGCCGAGCCGCTCGGGCACCTGGATCAGGATCTGGGCCTTCCCGGGCGTGCGGTTCTCCTGCGCCTCGACCAATTCGTCGAAGGCGCGGATGCGGGCCTTGGACTTGGCCTGGCGGGCCTTGGGCGAGCGGCGGATCCAGTCGAGTTCCTCCTGGATCGCCTTCTGGCGCCCCTCATCCTCGCGCTCCTCCTGCTGCAGCCTCTTCGCTTTCTTCTCCAAGTATCCGGAATAATTGGATTCGTAGATGTAATAGCGGCCGCGATCGAGCTCGAGCACCCAGTTCACCACATGGTCGAGGAAGTAGCGGTCGTGGGTGACGAGGATGACGTTGCCCGGATAGTCGACGAGATGCTTTTCCAACCACTGGACGCTTTCGGCGTCGAGATGGTTGGTCGGCTCGTCGAGGAGGAGGATGTCGGGCTTCTCCAGCAGCAGCCGGGTGAGCGCGACCCGGCGCTTCTCGCCGCCCGACAGATTGGCGACCTCGGCGTCGCCCGGCGGGCAGCGCAAGGCGTCCATGGCGATTTCGAGCTGGTTGTCGAGCGTCCAGCCGTCGACCGCGTCGATCTTCTCCTGGAGCTCGCCCATCTCGGTCATCAGCGCGTCGAAATCGGCATCCTCGGGCGGATCGGCCATCAAGGTCGAGATCGCGTTGAACCGGTCCATCATGTCCGCGACGGGGCGGACCGCGTCCATCACGTTCTCCTTGACCGTCTTGGTGGGATCGAGCTGCGGCTCCTGCTCCAGATAACCGACGCGGATATTCTCGCCGGGCCAGGCCTCGCCCTGATATTCGGTGTCGCGGCCGGCCATGATCTTCATCAGGGTCGACTTGCCCGAGCCGTTCGGCCCGATGATCGCGATCTTCGCGTCGGGATAGAATTGCAGGTTGATGTTCGAGAGGATCGGCTTGGGGGCGCCGGGGAAGGACTTGGTCATGCCCTTCATGACGAAGCTATACTGTGCGGCCATGGCGGCGCTCTGACTCCAATGGGGACGGGATTGGCGCCTAGTTAGTGATGGTAGGCCGCATTGTCACCCGCCTTGGGAGCGGTTACGGCCCGGCCATGAACAAGACGCTTCTCGCCGCCGCCCTCCCCCTCCTCGCTGCCACCCTCGCCGCCGCGGCGCCGCCTGCCGGCCCCGCCGACGCCGAGGGCCTGCGCGACGCCGCGCTGGCGAACGACCAGGTCGCCTGGGACATCGTCGAGGACCTGACGACGGAAGTGGGGCCGCGGCTCGCCGGCACCGAGGCCGAGGCGCGGGCGCGCGACTGGGCGGTGCGGAGGCTGAAGGCGCTCGGCTTCAGGAACGTCCATGTCGAGGAGGACCGGATGCCGGTCTGGGTCCGCGGAGCCGAGACGGCCGAGATCGTGTCGCCCTACCCGCAGCGGCTGGTGGTGACGGCGCTCGGCCGCAGCGGCGCGACTCCGCCCGACGGCGTGACCGCCGAAGTGGTCGGCTTCGATGATCTCGCCGCGCTGCAGGCGGCGCCGCCCGAGGCGGTGCGCGGCCGGATCGTCTTCGTCAGCCATGCCATGCGGCCGACGCAGGACGGGTCGAGCTACGGCTATTACGGGCCGGTGCGCCGCACCGCGCCCGCCGTCGCCGCGGCCAAGGGCGCGGTCGGCGTGGTGATCCGCTCGCTCGGCACCGATTTCCATCGCAATCCCCATACCGGCGCGACCGTCTGGGGGAATGTCACCCCGATCGCCGCCGGCGCCCTCACCCTCCCCGATGCCGAGAACCTCCAGCGCATGCTGAAGCGCGGCAAGCCGGTGATCATGCATCTCGTGCTGACCCCGCGCCTGATCGGCGAGCGCCCCTCGGGCAACGTCGTCGCCGAAGTGCCGGGCACCGACCCTTCGGCCGGCATCGTCCTGGTCGGCGGGCATCTCGACAGCTGGGACCTCGGCACCGGCGCGATCGACGACGCATCCGGAATCGCAATCACCGCCGCGGCGGCCAAACGCATCCTCGACGCGGGCCGGCCGCGGCGGACGATCCG
>JAQGLF010000026.1 GCA_028293025.1 Alphaproteobacteria bacterium | reverse complement strand
TGCCCTGGAAGACGCTGTATCTCCACGGCTTGGTCCGCGATTCCAAGGGCCAGAAGATGTCCAAGTCGAAGGGCAATACGGTCGATCCGCTCGGCCTCGTCGACCGCTACGGCGCCGATGCCCTGCGCTTCACCTTGGCCGCGATGGAGAGCCAGGGCCGCGACATCAAGCTCGATGAGAAGAGGGTCGAGGGCTATCGCAACTTCGCGACCAAGCTCTGGAATGCCGCCCGCTTCTGCCAGGCGAACGGCATCACTGCCTCGGCCTCGCTGGAGCCGCCGCCGGCGACGCTGCCGGTCAACAAGTGGATCATCGGCGAGACGGTGAAGACCGTCCAGGCGCTCGACCTCAGCCTGGGCGAATTGCGCTATGACGAGAGCGCCAACATTATCTACCATTTCGTCTGGGACAGCTTCTGCGACTGGTATCTGGAGCTGATCAAGCCGGTCTTTAACCCCTCCCCTTCAGGGGAGGGGCAGGGGGTGGGGGAGTCGGGCGAGACCAACACCGGCGCTTCGGAAAACGCACATCCCCACCCCAACCCCTCCCGCGAGCGGGAGGGGAGCGAAACCCGCGCGGTCGCGGCCTGGGCGCTCGACCAGATCCTGGTCATGCTCCACCCGTTCATGCCGTTCATCACCGAAGAATTGTGGAGCGCGAACGCGCGGCCTTATCCGCTGATCGTCGCCAAATGGCCGATGCCGGACGCCCGCGCGCTCGATTCCGAGGCGGGAGTGGAGATCGCGTGGCTGATCCGCCTCGTGACCGGCATCCGTGGCGCCCGCTCGGAGCTCAACGTGCCGCCGGGTGCGCGGCTGCCGCTCCACGTCCGCGACGCGGCCGGGCAGACGCAGGAGCGGCTGGAGCGGAACCGGGCGGCGATCGAGCGGCTGGCCCGCGCCAGCCTGACGGAGGGCGATGCGACCGGCGGGGCGGCGCAAATGGTGGTCGACGAGGCGACCTACGTCCTTCCGCTCGAAGGGGTGATCGACGTCGAGGCCGAGCGCTCGCGCCTGCTCAAGGCGATCGAGGCCGCGGAGAAAGAGCGGGATTCGCTTGGCGCGCGGCTCGCCAATCCGAGCTTCGTCGAGCGCGCCAGGCCGGAAGCGGTGGAGAAGGCGCGGGCGGACCATGCGGAACGCGCATCGGAGGCCGAGCGGTATCGCGCTGCATTGGCTCGCTTAGGCTAAGCCCATTTTCGTTCGTCCCGAGCGTAGTCGAGGGGCGCTGGCACCCGACTCATCGCATGCGCCCTCGACTACGCTCGGGACGAACGATTCTGTTTGGCGCTCGACTGTGCTTGGGGCGCAACGCATTTTCGGTTAGGGGGCCGCCATGGCGGATCAGGCACCAGCGCGAGAAGGCCCGCCGCGGCGGCGTCCCCGCCAGCGCGACCTCACTTCCGGGCCGATCGCGGGCACTTTGCTCGCCTTCGCGCTGCCGACGCTCGGCTCGTCGATCCTGCAGTCGCTGAACGGCTCCATCAATACGGTCTGGGTCGGGCGCTTCCTCGGCGAGGAGGCGCTGGCGGCGACGTCGAACGCGAACATCGTCATGTTCCTGCTGATGGCCTTCGTGTTCGGCTTCGGCATGGCGTCGACTATCCTCATCGGGCAGGCGTTCGGCCGCCGCGACATCGATACGGCGCGGCGGGTGCTCGGGACGGCCGTCGGGTCATTCAGCGTGATCTCCTTCGCCATCGGCCTCCTCGGCTGGATCTTCGCGCCCGCCTTGCTCCATCTGCTGGCGACTCCGGCCGGCGCCTATCCCTTCGCGCTCGCCTATCTTCGAGTCATCTTCATCGCCATCCCGCCGAGCATGATCCTGATCATGCTGATGATGACGCTGCGCGGCGGCGGCGACGCGATGACCCCGCTCTGGTCCATGATCCTGGTGGTCGTGCTCGACGGCGGCCTCAACCCGGTCTTCATCCTTGGCCTCGGGCCGGCGCCGCGGCTCGGCATCGCCGGAGCGGCGACCGCCACCGTCATTGCCAATAGTGTCGGCCTCGTCGCCTTGCTCGTCTACATCTACGCGCGCGACCTGCCGCTGCGCCTGCGCGGGGCGGAGTGGCGCTACCTGCTGCCGGACCCGACGCTGATGAAGACGATCATCCGCAAGGGCCTGCCGATGGGGCTGCAGATGATCGTCATCTCCTCCTCGGCGCTGGCGCTGATCGGCCTCGTCAACCGGGAGGGCGTGCAGACCACCGCCGCCTTCGGCGTCGCCATGCAGCTCTGGACCTATTTGCAGATGCCGGCGATGGCGCTCGGCGCGGCGGTGAGCGCGATGGTCGCCCAGAATATCGGCGCCGGCAAATGGGAAAGGGTAAGCGCCGTCACCGGCTCCGGCATCGCCTTCGCGTTGCTGATCACCGGCATGCTCGTGGTGCTGCTCGCGGTCGCCGACCGGCCGGCGCTCGCTTTGTTCCTCGGCAGCCACAGCCCGGCTTTGCCGATCGCCCGGCACATCCAGATCCTCGCCACCTGGAGTTTCCTGCTGTTCGGAGTCACCCTCGTCCTGTTCGGCACGGTGCGGGCGAACGGCGCCGTCGTCGGCCCGCTCGTCATCCTCTTCATCGGCCTCTATCCGGTCCGCCTGGGCTTCGCGTTCGGCGCCTATCCCTGGCTGAAGGCCGACGCCTTGTGGCTGAGCTTCCCGGTCAGCTCCTTCTCCAACATGCTGCTGGCGGTCGCCTTCTATCTGCACGGCGGCTGGCGGAAGAACCGGATGCAGATACCGGTCGACCCGGAGGAATGTATCGAGGAAGCGCAGGCGACCGGCGAGCCGGGGGGGCGGCTCAACCCCTCCGGCTGAGCTTTACATCGTCGTATCCGCGAGGTTGGACTTGTATTTCGTGTTGGTCTGGCGGTCGGTCATCTCGATATAGATATAGCTCGGCGGCAGCACGCCTTCCTCGAGCGAGAACCAGAGCGAGCCGAGATTGCTCGTCTTGCCGAGCGCGCAGAAGCCGTAGAGG
Source organism: Alphaproteobacteria bacterium (assembly GCA_028293025.1). Lineage (GTDB taxonomy): Bacteria > Pseudomonadota > Alphaproteobacteria > Sphingomonadales > Sphingomonadaceae > Allosphingosinicella. The sequence goes on along the minus strand of JAQGLF010000026.1, from coordinate 1,722 downwards.
CGCTTGCCGGTCTCGTCGAAGAAATCGACCCAGGTGCGCGAGCTGTTGTGGTTGAGCCCGCAGGGCGGGAGACCGGGGGCCCCGGCGAACAAGGCGTCCGGATATTGGTCCTTGTTGAACACGTCATATTTGTAGCGAATCCAATTATGCCCGTTCGCCGAATAATATTCGGTGCCGGTCAGATAGAGATTCGGGTTCGGCAGCGCCGCGGCCGGCGACGCGGCGAGCGCCGACGTCATGATCGCGCCGAAAAATACCAGCGATTTTACCACGTTCATCAGCTGTCCTTTCCTTTGGAGAGAGACACAGACGCACGCTCGGGCTCAGTGCAACTTGCGGGCTTGAGAATGACACCGATAGCCGTTTCGTTCAAGCAACGTTATGCGGTGCGCCTTGCACGGGCGCCTCCGGCTTTGCAGCCTCCCCGTTAGGGCGTTACTAGCCGGGCGATGAGCCTAGCCGCCTTCCCCGCCGCGCGCCTGCGCCGCACCCGCGCCTCCGCCTGGAGCCGGGCGCTGGTCGCCGAGCACGTCCTCACCCCCGCCGACCTGATCTGGCCCCTGTTCATCGCCGAGGGGAAGGGGGCGGAGGAGCCGATCGCGAGCCTTCCGGGCGTCTCCCGCTGGCCGGTCGACCGCATCGCCGAACGGGCCCGCGAGGCGCGCGACCTCGGCATTCCCTGCCTGGCGCTCTTTCCCAATACCCCGCGCGCGCTGCGAAGCGACGACGCCGGCGAGGCGTTGAACCCCGACAATTTGATCTGCCGCGCGATCCGGGAGATCAAGGCGAGGGTGCCCGAGATCGGCATCCTCACCGACGTCGCGCTCGATCCCTATACCAGCCACGGCCATGACGGCCTCGTCGACGATGCCGGCTATGTGCTCAACGACGTCACGTCCGAAATCCTCGTCCGCCAGGCCCTGGTCCAGGCCGAAGCCGGCGCCGACATCGTCGCCCCCTCGGACATGATGGACGGCCGCGTCGGCGCGATCCGCCGGGCGCTGGAGCGCGAAGGGCATTTCAACGTCCAGATTATGGCTTATGCGGCCAAATATGCGAGCGCCTTTTACGGGCCGTTCCGCGACGCGGTCGGCTCGCGCGGTCTCTTGAAGGGCGACAAGAAAAGCTACCAGATGGATCCGGCCAATGGCGAGGAGGCGTTGCGCGAGGTCGCGATGGATCTCGCCGAAGGCGCCGACACCGTCATGGTGAAGCCGGGCCTGCCCTATCTCGACATCGTCCGGCGGGTGAAGGAGCGGTTCGAAGTGCCGGTCTTCGCCTACCAGGTGTCGGGCGAATATGCGATGATCGAGGCGGCCGTGGCGGCGGGAGCGGGCGAGCGCGACGGGCTCGTCCTCGAGACCCTGATGGCATTCAAGCGCGCCGGCTGCTCGGGAATCCTCACCTATCACGCGCCGCTCGCGGCAAGGCTCCTCGCCCGGTGAACGAAGCCCGCGGCGAAGCGCGCGCGACCCCCGCGGCGGAGCGCTTCGTCAGGCCGCTCTTCTTCGCCACCATCGTCACCGGCTCCTTCCTCCTCTTCCTGACCCAGCCGATGGTGGCGCGGATGGCGCTCCCTCGCCTCGGCGGCGCGCCGGCGGTGTGGAACAGCGCCATGCTGGTCTTCCAGGCCCTGCTGCTCGCCGGCTATGCCTATGCCCATCTCCTCTCCCGCCTGAGGCCGCGGCTCCAGGCCGGAATCCATCTCGGCGTCTTCGCCCT
>JAQGLF010000036.1 GCA_028293025.1 Alphaproteobacteria bacterium | reverse complement strand
CGGCACGCCGGCGGCCGCAAGCCGCCGCGCGGCGGCGCGCCAGCCGTCGAGATCGTCTTCCCGCGCGAGCGCCACCGCATGCATGTCAGGCCGCGAACAGCTCCAGCTGCGTATTCCTGGGCTTGATCCGGGCGCCGAGGTCGGCGCGGTCGATCAGCGCCACTGGGCGCCAGCCTATGGCGACGACGAACGGCCGGATCTTGGCGATCGAGGTGGTCAGGCGGACGACGTCCTCGAGCCGCAGCCGCCGCCAGCGGCGGGCTGCCAGCAGGGCATCGACGGCGCGGACGCCGAGACCGGGCACGCGCAGCAGCGCCTCGCGCGGCGCGCGATTGACGTCGACCGGGAAATGCTCGCGGAACTTGAGTGCCCAGGCGAGCTTGGGATCGACATCGAGCGGCAGCATGCCGGCCGGATCGGCGGCCGCCGCCACTTCGCCCGGCGCGAAGCCGTAGAAGCGCATCAGCCAGTCGGACTGATAGAGCCGGTGCTCGCGCATCAGCGGCGGCCGTTTCAGCGGCAGCACGGCGCTCGCATCCGGAATCGGCGAGAAGGCCGAATAATAGACGCGCCGAAGGCGATAGCGGTCGTAGAGGATGCTGGCGCGGGCGACGATGTCGCGATCGGTCGCCGCGTCGGCGCCGACGATCATCTGCGTCGACTGGCCGGCGGGCGCGAAGGCAGGGGCGGATTTGAACCTTTTCGCCGCGTCCGCGCCTTCCTCGATCGCCGCCTTCATTCCCTTCATCGCCCGCTCGATCCGACCACCGTCCTTTTCCGGCGCGAGGCGGGCGAGACCGGCGGCGGTGGGCAGCTCGACGTTGATCGAGATGCGATCGGCGTGGACGCCCGCCTGCCGCACCAGCTCGGGGTCCGCGTCGGGGATCGTCTTCAGGTGGATGTAGCCGCGGAAATCATGGTCCTGGCGCAGCGCCCGCGCCACCTCGACGATCCGCTCCATTGTGTAATCGGGCGAGCGGGTGATGCCGGAGGAGAGGAACAGGCCCTCGATATAGTTGCGGCGGTAGAAGCTGAGGGTGAGCTCGACCACTTCGGCCGGCGTGAAGCGGGCGCGGCGGACGTTCGAGCTCTTGCGGTTGATGCAATAATGGCAGTCGAAGATGCAGGAATTGGTCAGCAGGATCTTCAGCAGCGAGATGCAGCGCCCGTCCGGCGCATAAGCGTGGCAGATGCCCATTCCCTCGGTCGAGCCGATGCCCCGCCCGCCGCGGCTGTCCTTCTTCGCCGTGCCCGACGAAGCGCAGGAGGCGTCGTATTTCGCCGCATCGGCCAGGATCGCGAGCTTTTCCTGCAGGTTGAGACGGGGCATTCGTTCTTATTATGTTCTTGCTTCTGTCGAGTCCAGCGGGAAAGCCGAGCCCGCGCTTTGGTCGTCCTGAATCAAGCCGGTTCGGCCAAATCCTCCTCGGCGGGGGCAAGAATGCGACCGGCGAACGAGCGTATCACCAGCAGGCCGACGCCGCCGATCGCGACGAGGCCGGCATGGAGCAGCCAGAAATTGGCTGCCGGCATCTTCTCCAGCAGGCCGCCGAGCCAGCCGACGAACATGTTGCAGGCGAAAAGATGGAGATAATAGACGCCGATCATGGTCCCGCCGACCGCGCGCGGCGCGGCGCGCGAAAAAAGCGCGATGCCGATCGGAAACACGTTGGCGAAGCCGATATCGTTGATGATGTGAAAGGCGAGGCCCCAGCCCAGACCGACTTTCTGGCCCGTCCCGGCGGAATACCAGGCGGCGGCGGCGAGCGTCAGCGGCGCAAGCGCGGAAATCAGGGTTCCGATCGTCAGCTTCGTGATCTCGTTCGGCTCCTGCCGACGTTTCGCCCACCAGCGCCAGAAACGGATCGACAGGATGATCATGGCCGTCGAGATGAAGGCGTCGAGCGAAATCAGCCAGGTGACCGGCATGGTCCGCCCGAAGAAGCTCAGATTGTAATTGGCGTCGCCCCAGACGAGGTAGGAATTGAAGATCTGCTGGTTCCCCAGCGCGGACAGGACCAGCAGGGGCAGGAGCATCACGAGCATCGCGATCCGCTTGCCGTCCCCGGGCATCAGCGGCGGGCGTGCCGGAACCTGCTTCGCCTCTCCCGGGCGGCCGCGCGGCGCAGCCTCGGCCGGCAGCCAGCGGCGGCCGTAGAGATAGACGCCAAGGCCGATCAGCATTCCGACACCGGCGGCGCCGAAGCCCCAGTGCCAGGCGACCTTCTGCCCCAGCGTCCCGCAGACCAGAGGAGAGATGATGACGGCGATATTCACCGCCAGCAGGAAGATCTGGAATGCGTCGGCACGGCGCAGATCATCGGGGCCATAGAGCTCGCCCACCTGCGTCGCGATATTCCCCTTGAAGCAGCCGACGCCGAGCAGCAGGCAGAGCAGGGCGAGAAGGAAGCTGACGTCGAAGGCCATCAGGAAATGCCCGGCCGCCATCAGCAATGCGCCGACGGTCACCGTGCGCGTCCGCCCGAGCCACCGGTCCGCGATAAATCCGCCCGCGATCGGCGTGAGATAGACGAAACCGGCATAGAGGCCGAAGATCGCGGAGGCCAAAGCGACCGGCGAAAGCGGCCCATAAGCTCTTTCGATCGCGCTCCGGAAGGGCGCGAAGCCGGCGACATGCTCGACGTGACCAGGCAGCAGAAGCTGGTGGGTCATGTAGAGAACGAGCAGCGCCTGCATGCCGTAATAGGAGAAGCGCTCGAAGCCTTCCGCGAAGGCGAGGAAACCGAGCCCCTTCGGATGGCCGAGAAAGGCCTTGTCGGCGCGAGTCCGACGGTGGAATTCGGGCGTGGCGTCGACGGCAGTCATTGAGCGCACCTGGAAGATCGTTGCTGTTGCACCAGTGGAATGTTGCGCAGCATTGCGGTTACGCTGCGCTGAACGATCCGGAGCCGAAAATGCGCCTTGTCCTTGCCTTCGCCCTTTCCCTCCTCGCTGTCGCGCCGGCACGGGCCGCGCCAGCGGGCGATTTCCACCGTCTGCTCGCCGACCATTATCAATGGCTGCTGCGCGAGAATCCGGTGCAGGCGACGGCGCTGGACGTGCGCGATCATGACGACCGGCTCGACGATCCGAGCCTCGCCGCCGACGACCGCCGCGCCGCCGAGGCCGCCGCCTTCCTCGCCCGGCTCGACCGCATTCCGGCGGCTTCGCTGTCGCCGGAAGACCGGACCAACCGCGCGATCCTCAAGCGCTCGCTCGGCGATGTCGTCGAGGGCAATCGCTATCCGCAACGGACGATGCTCTTCACCACTTATTCGGGTTGGCAGCAGGATTTCGCCGATCTCGCCAATGTCGTGCCGCTGCGGACCAGGGCGGATTTCGATTCCTATCTCGCCCGCCTCGCCGCTTATCCGAAGCTCAACGACGCGGCGCTGGCGGTGACGGCAGAAGCGGTGCGCGGCGGCTATGTTCTGCCCTGCTCGGTGCTCGGCAATTACGAGCGGACCATCGCCGGTATCATCGCCGAGGATCCCGCCGGATCGCGCTTCTACGAGCCCTTCGCCCGGCCGCGCCCGGCGGCTATTGGCGAGGCGGACTGGGCGGCGATGCAGGCGCAGGCACGGCGGCTGATCGCGGACGTGCTGAACCCGGCTTATGCCAAGCATCTGGCCTTCTACCGGACCGATTATCTCCCCCATTGCAGCCACTCGGACAGCGTCTCCGCCCAGCCGGGCGGCCGCGCCTGGTACGCCTTTCGGGTGCGGCAGGAGACCACGACCGACCTCACGCCCGAGCAGATCCACGCCATCGGCCTCGGCGAGATCGCGCGGATCAATGCCGAGATGGACAAGGTGGCGCGCCAGGCGGGCTTCGCCACCCGCGCCGACTTCATCCGCGAGCTGCGCACCAATTCCGTCTATTACGCGAAGAGCCCGGCCGAGCTGATGGCCGCGGCGGCGCTCATGGCGAAGACCATCGACGGCAAGATGCCCGGCCTGTTCGGCCGGCTGCCGCGGCTCAGCTACGGCATTCGGGCGATCCCGGCAGAGACGGCGGAGGGGACGACGACCGCTTATTACCAACCGGGCTCGCCGGCGGCGGGGATCGCCGGCACCTATTACGTCAACACCTCGAAGCTCGACCAGCGGCCGCTCTGGGAGCTGCCGGCACTCACCGCGCACGAAGCCGTGCCGGGCCATCACAACCAGATCGCGCTGCAGCAGGAGCTGGATCTGCCGCCCTTCCGGCGCAATTTCAGCTTCTTCACCGCCTTCACCGAAGGCTGGGGCCTCTATGCCGAGAGCCTCGGCGAGGAGATGGGCCTTTACGACACGCCGGCGAAGAAGATGGGCCAGCTCTCCTACCAGGCCTGGCGAGCGTCGCGGCTGGTGGTCGACACCGGCATCCACGCTCTGGGCTGGGACAAGGCGCGCGCCGTCGCCTTCATGCGCGAGCATACGGCTTTGTCCGACGCCAATATCGACGCCGAGGTCAACCGCTACATCAGCTGGCCCGGCCAGGCGCTCGCCTACAAATTGGGCGAGCTTAGGATCCGCGCGCTGAGGACGCGGGCGGAACGGGAGCTCGGCCCGAAATTCGACCTGCGCCGCTTCCACGACGCGGTGCTGGGCCAGGGATCCGTGCCGCTCGACGTGCTCGAAGCGCAGATCGGCGAATGGATCGCGACGGAGAAGGTGCGGTAGATATACCCGTCATCCCGGCGGAGGCCGGGATCTCAGTGAGGATGAGCACTGGTTCAAGTCAGCCGTCAGCGATTTTCCGCCCTGAGATCCCGGCCTTCGCCGGGATGACGGAAAGGGTTACGGCACCCGCGCCGCGTCGCTCGCCCCCTGACGGCGTTCGGCGCGGGCGGCGGCGATCATCTGGCTGAGGCAGCCGGTGAAACCGCCGGGGCCGACGGTCGAGCAGCTCTGGATGCCGGTGCGGCCGGCATATTGGAGGCTTTCGGCCTTGTTCGCCCAGCTCTGGCTCGCGGGGTCGGTGGCCGGGGCGTCGCGCAGATCCCTGGGGATGCGGTAGCGCTCGGTCTCGGGCTTGTGGGCGCAGATGACGATGTCCTCGCCGCTGGCGGCGCGCGGGCAGGGATCGTTGCCGTAGATGACGACATGGCTGATCCGGTCCTGCTGCGCCGCGGCCGGAAGGGCGAAGCCGCCAGCGATCGCGGCGGCGAAGATGACGGACAAGGCGGCTTTCATCGGCGGCCTCCTTTCTCTCTCAAGCATTGCGCGAAAAGGTGGAACCCAGCTTTTCGCAACAGCAATGCGGCAACAACAACTTGAGAAGAAGGCGGGGACGGGGGCCTTTGTTCCCTATTTCGGCGGCGTCACCGGATGCTCGGCGCTCTCCGCCGCCTGTTCGGCGTCGATGCGCTTGTTGCGGTCGTCGCGCGCCTGCTCGATCATGCGGACCATGTTGACGTCGCTCTGGCCGCGATCGGCCCGCGCCTCGCGGACGATCTGGTTGAAGCAGCCGGTGAAGCCGCCCGGACCGACCGGCGAGCAGCTGCCGATGCCGGTGCGGCCGACATATTCGAGGCTCTCGGCGCGCGCGCCCCAGGCCTGGTTGGCGGGATCGTTCGGATCGCCGCGCAGACTCGGCGGAATGCGGTAGCGCTCGCTTTCCGGCTTGCGCGCGCAGACGACGATGTCGTCGCCCTCGCCGCGGGGGCAGGGGTCGCTGCCGTAGACGATCAGCGCGTTGACCCGTTCCTCGCCCCGCGCCGGCGGCGCGGCGGAGGAGGCGGCGGGGATCAGGCCGGCCGCGGCGACGGCGGCGGCGAGCAAAATGCGCTTCATCGGATCAGATCCTCTTCGAAAGTGCGATAGCGGCCCGGCAGCCGGCGCGGATCATCCCGGACAGCAGCGGATAGCCGAACGTATCCTCGGCGCCGGCGGCGATGGCGGTGTCGCGATGCTCGAGCTCCTCCGCCTGGAAATCGGCGATGGTGGCGCCGAGATCGGGCTCGTCGGTGCCGAGCGCGCGGCGTTGCTCGGCATAATGGCGGTCGATCTCGGTCTCGACGGCAGCGGTGCAGGCCATGGCGGCGCTCGGCCCCATCAGGGCGGTGACCGCGCCCAAAGCATAGCCGGCGGCGTGCCAGAAGGGCTGGAGCAGGGTCGGCCTCAGGCCGCGCTCGACCATCATGTCGTCGAAGCGCTTGAGGTGCCTCTCCTCCTGCGCCTGCATCCGGGAGATGATCCGCGCCGCAGGATGGGAGCCGAGCACGGCGAGCTGGCCGCAATAGATGCGGGTCGCGCCATATTCGCCCGCCTGGTCGACGCGGATCATCGAGGCGATGTCGGGGCGCTCGTCGCCGGGGCGCCAGCGCGGGGCGGCGCTCGGAGGGGCGTTGGGGCTCATGCCCGGGCCCGCGAGCGACGAAGGGTCAGCCACAGGATCAGGCATGCGAACCCGGTGGAGATTATCGCGTTCCATCCCGCCATCGAAATGCCGAGGAAGCGCCATTGCACCTGGTCGCAAGAGATCAACGGCGCGTTCATGATTTGCGCCATCAAATCAGCGGTGCTGTCCGCATCGGTGACGCTGCGGGTGCATGCGGTGATGCCCGGAAAGAGATGCGCCTCGACTCCGGCATGGTAGATTCCGATCCCGCCGCTGGTGAGAATGGCGAGCGCCGCGAGAACGAGGAGGGCGCGGTCCAGCCCCGGCCTGCGCGCGACGAGGAAGGCGCAGATGGCGAGGACGAGAGCCGCGATATGGGCATAACGCTGCCACCAGCACATCTCGCAGGGGAAGAGCCCGCCCCAGATCTGGAACGACCAGGCGCCGGCGAGCAGCGCCGCCGGCACGAGCAAAGCGAGCGACCGCGCCACGTCGAGATTCGAATTGCCTCCCGACGGCCTCACTTCAGCGGCCGCCGCCCCGCGACGCGGCGGTCGCGGCGACGGCGGTGCGGCCGAGCCGGCCCACCGCCTGCACCGCATAATAAAGCTGGAAGTCCTCGATGCCCTTCTTCTTCAGGTCGTCGATCGTCGATGCGAAGCGCGGATCGGGCTTGCCGTCGTCCTCGACCACGTCGTTGGTCACCGCCGCCTCGTTGATCAGATGGCGCCTGAGGTCCGCCTCGCGCAGCCGCGGCCGGGCCTTGTAATCGGGGTCGGTGAGCTGCGGCACCTCGATGTCGGGAGCGATGCCGCCTTCCTGAACCGACCGGCCCGACGGCAGGTAATAGCGCGCGGTGGTCAGGCGGAGCGCCGTGTTCGAGGTCAGCGGCAGCAGAGTCTGGACCGAGCCCTTGCCGAAGCTGCGCTCGCCCATCACGATCGCGCGGTGCTGGTCCTGGAGCGCGCCGGCGACGATCTCGGCGGCCGAGGCGGTGCCGGCGTCGACCAGGATCACGACCGGGGCGCCCCCGGTGGCGTCGCCCGGCTTGGCGTAATAGCGCTCGATATCGCTCTTCTGCCGGCCGCGCTGGCTGACGATCTCGCCCCGCTGCAGGAAGACGTCGGAGAGGCCGACCGCCTGATCGAGCAGGCCGCCCGGATTGGAGCGCAGGTCGAGGATATAGCCGAGCGGCGGATGGCCGAGCCGGTGCTCGATGTCGGCCATGGCGCGCTGCGTCGCCTCGGTGGTGACGCGGCTGAAGGTCGTGACGGTGAGGATGCCGACGCCGTCGCGTATCTCCGAGCGGACCGCCGGAATGTCGATGATCGCGCGGTTGATGGTGACGTCGAACGGACGCTCGCGGCCGGGGCGGACGATGGTCAGCCGCACGCTGGTGCCCGGATTGCCGCGCATCCGCTCGACCGCTTCGTCGAGCGTGCCGCCGTAGAAGAGGTGGCCGTCGATATGGGTGATGAAGTCGCCGGTCTTGAGCCCCGCCGTCGATGCCGGCGCGCCCGGCGTCGCCGCCATCACCTTCACCGCGCCGTCGTCCATGGTGACGGTCAGGCCTAGGCCGCCATAATTGCCGTCGGTCGTGGTCATCATGTTGCGATATTCGCGGGCGTCCATGTAGGACGAATGCGGATCGAGGCTCGCGAGCATTCCGTCGATGGCACCGCGGATCAG
>JAQGLF010000333.1 GCA_028293025.1 Alphaproteobacteria bacterium | reverse complement strand
CGCACCCCTATTTCCGCCTGTTCGCGACCACCAACACGGTCGGGCTCGGCGACACGACCGGCCTCTATCACGGCACCCAGCAGATCAATCAGGGCCAGATGGACCGCTGGAACATCGTCGTCACCCTGAATTACCTCCCCGCCGCGACCGAGGCCCGGATCGTCCTCGCCAAATCGGGCGAGTATGATCACGAGGGCGGGCGCCAGGAGGTCGAGCGGATGATCAAGGTCGCCGATCTGACCCGCCAAGGCTTCGTCAACGGCGACATCTCGACCGTGATGAGCCCCCGCACCGTGATCAGCTGGGCGCAGAACGCGCTCATCTTCGGCGACGTCGGCTTCGCCTTCCGCCTCACCTTCCTCAACAAATGCGACGAGGCGGAGCGGACCCTGGTGGCGGAATATTATCAGCGGGTCTTCGGCAAGGACCTTCCGGAGAGCATTGCGAAGGCCTGACATGGCCGGCGAGGACAATCCCCTTGAAGCCTTCCGCCAGGTGCTGACCGGCGCCGCGCGGGCGATCGCGCGCGAGCCGGAGCTCGAGCTCGGCTTCACCGCCGAGACCCCCTCCGCCTCGGGCAAGGCGGTCAAGGTGCCGATGCCGGGGCGAACGCTGCCGGCGCGGGAGGTGGCCGAAGCGCGCGGCTTCGCCGACGCCGCGGCGCTGAAGCTGCGCCACCACAATCCCGCCTCCCACGCGCGTCATCTGCCGGCCGATGAGATCGCGCGCGCCGTGTTCGACGCCGCCGAGCAGGCGCGGGTCGAGGCGCTCGGCGCGCGGGCGATGGCGGGGGTGCGGGCGAACCTTGCCCGCGCGACCGAGATGCGGATGCGCACCGATCCGATCACCCGCGCCCGCACCAAGGCGGAAGTGCCGCTCGACACCGCAATCGGGCTGATGGTGCGCGAGCGGCTGACCGGCGAGGCGCCGCCCGATTCGGCGCGCGCCGGCCTGGACATGGTCTCGGCCTGGATCGAGGAGAAAGCGGGCAGCGACCTCGACGCGCTCGGCCTCGCCATCGACGACCAGGCCGCCTTCGCCGCTTTGGCCTCGCGGCTGCTCAGGGACCTCGAGCTGGTCGAGGGCGATCTCGACCCCGACCAGGATCCGGACGGCTCTGACGAGGGCGAAGGCGACGAGGACGACAAGGACGGGGAGGGCGACGACGAGACCGAGGACGAGCCGGGCGGCGCCGAGGGCGACGCCGACATCCGCGTCGAACAGGGCGAATCGGGCGAGGACGAAGGCGAACGGGACGCGGCCGACGAGGAGATGAGCGAGGCGGACGAGGGCCTCGGCGAGGAGGGGGAGGAGGGCATGCTCCCGGTCCGGCCGAACCGGGCGCTCTCCGACCTGCCGCCGCAATTCGACTATCGCATCTACACCAGCCGCTATGACGAGCTGGTCGAAGCCCCCGAGCTTTGCGACGAGGAGGAATTGGGGCGGCTGCGGGCCTATCTCGACCAGCAGCTCGTCCACCTCCAGAGCGCGGTCACCAAGCTCGCCAACCGGCTGCAGCGCCGGCTGATGGCGCAGCAGTCGCGCAGCTGGGATTTCGACCAGGAGGAAGGGCTGCTCGACGCCGCCCGCCTCGCCCGGGTGATCGTCAACCCGGCCCATTCGCTGTCCTACAAGATCGAGCGGGAGACCGAGTTCCGCGACACGGTGGTCAGCCTCCTGATCGACAATTCGGGCTCGATGCGGGGAAGACCGATCTCGATCGCCGCCATTTCCGCCGACATCCTCGCCCGCACGCTCGAACGCTGCGGGGTCAAGGTCGAGATCCTCGGCTTCACCACCCGCGCCTGGAAGGGCGGCCAGGCGCGCGAGAAATGGCTGGCGGACGGGCGGCCGCCCAATCCCGGCCGCCTCAACGACCTGCGCCATATCGTCTACAAGGCCGCCGACGAGCCGTGGCGCCGGGCGCGGAAGAATCTCGGGCTAATGATGCGCGAGGGGCTGCTCAAGGAGAATATCGACGGCGAGGCCCTGCTCTGGGCGCATAACCGGCTGATCGGCCGCCCGGAGGAGAGGCGGATCCTGATGGTCATCTCGGACGGCGCGCCGGTCGACGATTCGACCCTCTCGGTGAACAGCGGCACCTATCTGGAGCGCCATCTGCGCCAGGTGATCGGCTGGATAGAGGCGCGCTCGCCGGTCGAGCTGATCGCGATCGGCATCGGCCACGACGTCACCCGCTATTACAGCCGCGCCGTCACCATCATGGATGCGGAGCAGCTCGGCGGGACGATGATCGAGCAGCTCGCCGGCTTGTTCGACGGGGATTAGCGAACGGCGAATAAAGTAGGGGCCGGCACCCTTGGGATGCCGGCCCCGCCCTCGCTACACCACTGGAGGGTACGCTAAGCTGGTTGAGCTGGTTCAGCGGCGGCAGGAATCCTTGTCGACCGCGCGGCCGGCGAGGGCGCCGAGGGCGCCGCCGAGGATGGCGCCGGTCGTGCCGCTGCCGCCGCGGCGATAGTAACCGCCGCCGCTGCGGCCGATCGCATTGCCCAGGAGGGCGCCGGCGACGCCGCCGACGATCGTGCCGGTGGTGCCGCTGCAGCGACGGCCGTTATTATAATAGCGGTTGTTGTAGCCGCGGCCGGCATAGCCGTTGTCGTAGCCCTGGCTGTAATAGCCGTTGTTGTAACCTTGGCCGTTATAGCGGCTGCCATAGCCGTTATTGTAATAGCCGTTGTTGTAGCCGGAATAGCTCTGGCCGTAATAGCCATGGGGGCGCGCATCCGCGGCGGTCGGCACCGCGATCATGGCGGCGGCGGCGGCGGAGACGAGAGCGATTTTCTTGAACATGGTGAAACTCCTGTTGGCTGGCGGCAAGCGGAACCTTCGCCGGCCTTCTTATGCTGCCCTTCTGCCATGATTCGTTTGAGCCTCGCCTGAATGTGTCCGTCAGCCGCGGTTCAGGCTAGGAACGGCCCGATGCGTGTCCTTTTCGCCCTCGCGGCGCTGCTCTTCCTCGCCACTTTCTCGCCGCCCGGGACCTACCGTCCCGAGCCGCCGCCGCCTGTCAGCTGGGTCCGTTTCGAGCCGCTCCCCCTCGACGCGGGCGACCCGGCGCGGACCCGGCTCGGAGGGCTGCGATTCCTCGGCGCCTGGCGTCTCGCCAGCAACGACCCGCGTTTCGGCGGCCTCTCCTCGCTTCACGTCGAGGGGGGCGAGGCGATGGGATTCAGCGATGCGGGCTGGCTGATCCGCTTCCCGCTGCCGCGCGGCGGCGGACCGGTCCGGGGCGAGGTGAGGGCGCTGGCCGACGGTCCCGCCGCCTCGAAACGAAAGAGCGAGCGCGACATCGAATCGATGGCGGTGGCGGGCGACGAAATGTGGCTCGGCTTCGAGCGGCGCAACGTCGTCTGGCGCTACGGCCGGAGGAGCCGGCATGCGGAGAGCGGCGCATGGCCGTCCGGCATGCGCCGCTGGCCCGCCAATCGCGGCGCCGAAGCGATGCTCCGTTTCCCCGACGGCCGTTTCCTCGTCCTTTCGGAGGGCAATGGCAGCGGCGGTCCGGCCTTGCTGTTCGCGGGCGATCCGGCCGTCGAGGGCACGCCCGCATTGGCTTTGCGCTACCAGCCGCCCGACGGCTATCGCGCCACCGACGCCGCGTTGCTGCCGGACGGGCGGATCCTCGTCCTCAACCGGCGCTGGCGGCTGCTGGAAGGCCTGTCGGCGAAGTTGACCCTGCTCCGCGGCCGGCTGGCGCCGGGCGCCGTGCTGCGGGGGATCGAGGTCGCCGATTTCCACCGTCCGGTGACGGTCGACAATATGGAGGGGCTGAGCGTGACCCGGGAGGGCGGCCGGACCGTCGTCTGGCTAGTGTCCGACGACAATTACAGCCCGCTGCAGCGGACCCTGCTGATGAAATTTGCGCTGGAGTGAGCCTTTACGTCAGGCCTGCGCCGTCTCGGTCTGCTTCTTCGCGATCTCGCGCTTGAGGCGGCGGGCCTTTAGGCTGAGCTTCTCGCTCGACGTCTTGGTCAGCCAATTGTCGAGGCCGCCGACATGCTCGACCGAGCGCAGGCCGTTCATCGACACCCGCAGCTTCACGCCCCGTCCCAGCGCGTCGCTGATCAGGGTGACGTTCTGGAGGTTCGGGAGGAACGCCCGCTTGGTCTTGTTGTTGGCGTGGGAAACGTTGTGGCCCACCTGCCGGCCCTTGCCGGTCAGCTCGCAAATGCGCGACATGATCTTTCGTCCTGAATGAAAAAGGGACGCAGAGGTCCCTCAAATCGAGCGGGCGGATAGCCTTTGGCAGCCTTCCCGTCAACCTCGCGGATCGTTGCGGAAGTGAACCTGTTTGCGCCCGCTTCGTTATTGAGGCAGGTTAAGCCTCTCCTCCGGTGAAGGACATTTTATGCTTCGCGCTTTGCTCCTCCTGATCGCTCTCGGACTGCTCGCCCTCATCGTGCTCACCTATACGGGGGTCATCAGCCTCAGCCAGACGCAGCAGGCGCAAGCGCCCAAGTTCAACGTCAGCGTGAAGCCGGTGGAGGTCGGCACCACCACCGCCAACGTCCAGATGCCCGCCGTCGAGATGAAGAACAAGCAGGTGCAAGTGCCGACGGTGCGGGTCGGCGACGGCAATCAGCAATAGCCTGTGCGCCGAGGGGCGGCTAACCCGCCCCTTTATGGCGGAGCTTCCCCCGGATCCGATGCGAATCGCGCTCGACGAGGCGCGGGCGGCGGCGCTCGCGGGCGAAGTGCCGGTCGGCGCCGTCGTCACGAGGGGCGGCGAGATCGTCGCGCAGGCGCGCAACCGGATGCGCGGCGACGGCGACCCCACCGCCCATGCCGAGATGGCGGCGCTGCGGGCGGCGGGCGCGGCACTCGGCACCTCGCGGCTCGACGCTTGCGACCTCTGGGTGACGCTGGAGCCCTGCGCGATGTGCACCGCCGCGATCGGCCTGGCGCGGATCCGGCGGCTGCATTTCGGAGCGCTCGATCCCAAAGGCGGTGCCGTGCTCCATGGCCCCCGTCTTTACCAGCAGCCGACCTGCCATCACCGGCCCGAAGTGATCGGCCCGTTGGCGGCGGACGAGGCGGGCGAGATGCTCCGCGCCTTCTTCCGCGTCCGGCGCTGAGTCGCTAAGACAGCCAAGCGCCATGCCGCACGAGCATCCCCTGACGCCCTTTCCGTGGATCGACGTCGTCATCCTCCTCCTGCTGGTCGGGGTGAACGGGCTGTTCGCCATGGCGGAGCTGTCGATCGTCTCCTCGCGCAAGCCCCGCCTCAGCGCGATGGCGAAGAAGGGCTCGCGCGGCGCCCAGACGGCGCTCGACCTCGCCGCCGACCCGGGCCGCTTCCTCTCGACCGTGCAGGTCGGCATTACCGGCATCGGCGTCCTCGCCGGCGCCTTTTCCGGAGCGGCCCTCGGCGGTCCGGTCGCCGAGCGGCTGGCGCTGCTCGGCATCAAGCCGGAGACGGCGCAGACTCTGGGCTTCGTCTTCGTCATCCTCCTCACCACTTATGCGTCTTTGGTGATCGGCGAGCTGGTGCCGAAGCAGATCGCGCTCCGCTCGCCGGAGCCGCTCGCCGCGATCATGGCGATCCCGATGCTGTGGATCGCCAAGGCGACCGCGCCGCTCGTCTGGCTGCTCGATCGCACCAGCGGCCTCGTCTTCCGGCTGCTCCGGCTCGATCGGGACAGCGCGAGCAAGGTCACCGCCGAGGAGCTCCACCTCGTCGTCGCCGAGGCGCACAGCGCCGGCGTGCTCGAGGAATATGAGCGCGCGATCATCTCCGGCGTCGTCCGCCTCGCCGACCGGCCGACGCGCGAGGTGATGACGCCGCGCACCGATGTCGACTGGATCGACGTCGATGCGGACGTCGAGGCGATCCGCGAGGCGCTGCGGGAATCGCCGCGCAGCCGCTATCCGGTCGCCGAAGGCTCGGTCGACCGCCTGGTCGGCGTCGTCCAGGCGCGCGACATCGTCGTCGCGGCGCTCGACGGACGCCCGCTCTCGCTTCGCGAATTGATGCGCGACGCGCCGGTCGTCCCCGACCAGACCGACGCGATGGACACGCTGAACGTGCTGCGCGCCTCGGAAGTGCCGATGGCCTTCGTCCACGACGAATACGGCCATTTCGAAGGGATATTGACCCCGGCCGACCTGCTCTCGGCCCTCGCCGGCGCCTTCACCTCGGATTTCGAGGCCGGCACCGACCCGCCGCTCGTCGAACGCGAGGACGGCAGCTGGTGGGTCTCCGGCTCGCTTCCCGCCGACGCCCTCGCCGACCGTCTCTGCTTCGACCTGCCCCAGGACCGCGACTACGCCACCACCGCAGGCTTCGCCCTCTCGCACCTCAAGCATATCCCGGAGGTCGGCGAGCGCTTCGCCTTCGGCGGCTGGCAGTTCGAGATCGTCGACATGGACGGATTCAAGATCGACAAGCTGCTGGCGAGCGAGGTGAAAAGGAAGCGGCGCGGCGGGCTCTAAACTCTCGTTGCCGCATTGCTGTTTGCGAAAAGCCGGTTCCCGCCTTTTCGCGCAATGCTCTAATTGCCGAGCTTGCCGAACACCCCTTCGAACCCCTCCTTGTCGCCGCGTTCGAGATAGCAGGCCTGCTCGACCAGCCGGTCGCGGGCGATGCGGCCGCTGAAGGGACCCATCCTCTCGTCGAGCATCGCCACTTCATTGCCGCCGAGCCGGGCGAGCTGGTCGTAGCGGGTGACGCCGAGGGCGTTGAGCTGGGCCGCCATCTTCGGCCCGACGCCCTTGAGAAGCTGCAGATTGTCGGGCGGCCCGGACGGGCCGGGGATGTGCGGATGCGCCTCGATGCCGAAAATCTCGCCGGCGACGTCCTCGGTCGCGGTGGCGAATTCGTCGGCGAGGCCCTCCCCATGGGGCGCGCTTTTCCCGGCGGTGCGCGAGGAGGGCGAGGCGGTCCGTGGCGCTTCGATCCGGCCCGCGGCAGACCGCCGACGGAACGCCCAGAAGGCGACGGCCAGGCCGATCAGGAAGGCAATGATGATGATGGGAAGTTCGTATTGGGCAAGCGTCGTCATGAAGAATCCCTAGTCAAGAAATGCCTTAGTCCAGAAACGAGCGCCGCCGGGGGCGGCCGAAGAGGAGGGCGCCGAGGCCGAGGCCGAGCGCGTAAGCGAGGATGAGCAGGATCCAGGTCTCGGCAAGCATCGGCAGGCCGCCCGCGCCGCCGGGCGCGTCGCTCCAGTGCACGCCCGCCACGCCGGGGACGGAGCGGACATAGTCGGAAAGGCCCATTCCGCTCCCGAGGCCCTCGCGCTGGATGTCGTTGGCCGGCCCGCTCATGATCGCGACGCGGCGGACCGGATCGCGCGCCATCCGCACCTTTATGCCGGGAATGTCGATCGGCGCGATGGCGTCGCGGGCCTGCGCGTCGAGCGCCGCGGCGAACGCTTCGCCGCGGCCGGCGGGGCCATGCCAGACCCAGCCCAGCAGCAGCACGGCGACGAGGCCGACCAGCAATTTCACGGGCCATTTCATCGGCTCACTCCATCCGACCCCGGAACAATGGTGCGTGCGGAAAGCTCCGCTGTCCAGCCTCAGCCGCCGCGCTCGATCTCGCGCCAGCCGATGTCGCGCCGGCAGAAGCCGGTCGGGAAGCGGATCCGGTCGACCGCCGCATAGGCCTTGTCGCGGGCCTCGCGCACGGTCGCGCCGCGGGCGGTGACGTTCAGCACCCGCCCGCCATTCGCCACCAGCCGGCCTTCTTCGAGGGCGGTGCCGGCGTGGAACACCGTCGCTCCCACCGCTTCGGCGTCCGCAAGTCCGTCGATCGTGCCGCCCTTTTCGGGCGTGCCGGGATAATTGTTCGCCGCCATCACCACGGTCAGCG
>JAQGLF010000021.1 GCA_028293025.1 Alphaproteobacteria bacterium | reverse complement strand
TGGCCCCTCCACCGCGTTTCACGCGGTCCCCCTCCCCACGGCCTGCGGCCGCAGGGAGGATTAAGCGAGGCAGGCAATCCCCTGAATGTGGCCATGCTCAGTGATAGAAATAGGGGTCGAGGACGCTGACCTCATGGACGGCGTCGACCGGGACTCCGTTCTTCGCGCCGACGCTGCGGATCGCCTCGGGCGAGGGCGCGTCGTAGACGCAGAAGGTCTTGGTCTTGTCGGCGCTGACATAGGAATGGACCCAGGTCACCCCCTCGGTCGCGTTGCGCTCGACGATCCCGCACAGGGCGCCGGCGCCGTCGGCATTGACGGGGACGTTGAGGCCGTCGGGGAAGGTGCGTTCGACCATGTAGCGCGGCATATCGGTCTCCTGTTGCTGGACGTTCAGCCTAGCATCGCCGGCGCGGCCCGCCAAATGCGTGGCGCGCGTTCAGGGATGCGATTTGAAGATCTGCACGATGATGCTGGCGACCGGGAGCAGCAGCGGCAGGGCGATGCTCACCGCCGCCCGGATCCGGCTGCCGTAGCGGCCGCCCTCGAGGATGCGGTCGTGCCAGCCGGCGAGGAGATCGAGGCGCTCGCGGGAATCCGGCACCTTGCCGCTGCGCGGATCGAGCAATGCGTTGCTCGCCGCCTGCAGCTTGCTCGCCGCCTCGTTGGTGAAACGCTGCAGCGTCGAACGGATGACATCCTCCGATTCGAGATAGACGATCGAGCCGAACCCCAGCGAGAAGAAGCCGCAGACCGGCACCATCAGGAACAGGAGCCAGGAATCGGGGGGCAGGTTCCAGCCGGTGGGGAGGACCGCAAGCACCATGCTCGACAGAGTGGCGAGGAAGATGAACACCCAGAAGATCAGCACCTGGGTGCCGAGCCTGGCGAGGCCCTTCACCAAAGGCGTGTCGGCGGCGCCGAGCACGTAGAAACGGTCCTGGTCCAGCTCGAGATGCTTCGCGAAGATCCGGTAGAAGCGCGCCGCCACCACCGCGATCGCCGCCGTCCAGAAATAGATCAGATAGCTGATCACCCACAGCCAGGTTTCCGGCGCGCGGGGCCAGGCGGGAATGTGCGGCGAGAGATCGAAGGCGAGCGTGCGATGCGCCGCCACGATGGCGGCGAGCGCGACCAGCAAGGGGATTCCGAAGAGCCGCGCCAGCGGATAGGATCGGACGAGGCTCTCCGCCACCGCCGCCTTGTAGCGCTCCGACGCGTGCGGCAGGATGTCGCGCTCGACGATGTTGTAGATCCGCTCCGTCGTGCTCTGGGCCAGATAGAGCGCCGCGGCGAAATAGAGCGCCCCCCAGCCGAGCAGGCTCGCGATCTGGCCGGGGATCCGCTCCGGCGCGGGATCGAGGAGGTGGAGCCCGGCCCAGATCGCCACGAACAAAGTGAGCCACAGCGCCGCCGACTGAGCGGGCCGCGCGGGCGCCGCCGCCCCTGCCGCGAACAGGCGCACGCCCATCGCCCGGCCGAGCACGCGCCGCAGCGCGCCGGTCAGCAAATCGTCGGGTTGGGGATCCGCTGGGCTGTCCACCGGGGCAGGTTAGCGGTTCGGGACGGCCAATGGTAGACGGCAGGCCGGGAGTGAAAGGGAGGCGCGGATGGGCTTGCGGGGAAGCTGCCATTGCGGAGGGGTCACGCTCGCCGTGCCGCATGCGCCGGCCTGGGTCGGCTCGTGCAATTGCTCCTTGTGCCGCAAGCTCGGTTGGCTGGTCGCTTATTACCCCGACGACGCTGTGAAGGTGACGGGCGAGACGATCGCCTATGTCTGGGGCGACCGGCTGATCGGCATCCACCATTGCCCGATCTGCGGCTGCGGCACCCACTGGAAAACGCTCGGCGAGGATTTCGGCCGCATGGGCCTCAACGCGCGGCTGCTCGACGGCTTCGATCCGGCGAAGGTCGAGGTGCGGCTGCTGGATAATGCCGGCGATTAGAGTCGGTTCATTCGGGTTGGATCGCCTGCACCTTGTTCCCCGGCGCAAGCCGGGGTCCAGCTACTGTTCTGGGCCCCGGCTTTCGCCGGGGAACAATCCGAGCAAGACAGCGGCAGCGGGATCATGAAGGCGAGTTGCGCAAAAGTTGTTTGCGATCCGTTACTTGCGCCCCCCGAGATACGCGATGATGCGCAGTCGCGATAGACTTCTGAATTGATTGTAATCCGATTGTTTCGGTATCGACACCTTCCCGCGAATTCGGATAGAAGACTTTACGCGTCCGACGACAGCGAAGCGGATCAGGCGAAACAGCCGCGGCCGCGCATCGACCAGAGAGGAAACTGCCATGAGCTTGAGATCGACCAGCCTTTTTCTCGCCGCCTGCGCCCTCACCGCCGCGAGCGCGGCCGACGCCAAGCAGTTCGGCAAAGTGGTGTTCAACGGCTGCGTCAAGACGCGGGTGATCAAGGGCGCGCTTTGCACGTTCGTCGGGCCCTATGAGATCAGCAGCGCCCAGCCGCGGCCGAGCCCGCTGAAGGGCCTCGGCATCAGCGGCAACGGCCTGCGCAACCCGCTGGTGACGACCTGCGGCGGCCAGGCCCTCACCCACGTGCAGTGGAGCTACAACAAGATGAAATGCCCGGTGCCGGTAAAGCGCGACTAGGGTCACGACCGGATTGAATCGCAGACACGCTGTTCCCCGGCGAAAGCCGGGGCCCAGCTACTGTCTGGGCGATTGAACAGGCACACGTCTCACTATCAATCGAACCGCGCGTGTCTGATTGGCTCGACGAGCATTGGCTTGCGCGGCGGGACTCAAGTGGATTGCTGGATGAGGCGCCGACCGAATCGCAGGCTGTCGGTTCACGCGAAGGCGCGGAGTAGGAATAAAACGCAGCGGTCGCGGGCGCGATCGGCGGGTGGTGAGGGGCTCGCTTCGCGCCTTCGCGTGAACCCAGGCCGCAGCATGAGTCCCGGGGGGGCGCGCCGGAGGGCTTCCGCCGGAAGCCGATGCCGGCGATCCATGCCGCCGGAAAAGAGGTGAGGGCGCCGCCGGAGCAGCGCCCTCGATAGGCTTAGGCCGCGCTGAGGTTGACCGCGCTGGTCTTGCCGCGCTGGTCCTGCTCGAGGTCGTAGCTGACCCGCTGATCCTTGTTCAGCGTGGTCATGCCGGCGCGCTCGACGGCCGAGATGTGGACGAAGGCGTCGTTGCCGCTGCCCTCGGGCTGGATGAAGCCATAGCCCTTGTCCGCGTTGAAGAATTTGACTGTGCCGATCGGCATGATGTTTTCCTTGGGTAGTGAGATTGCCGGTGGAGCCACAACGGCCGCGCCGGGCTTTAGCTGCGTAGAGAGAAGGAAAAACCAGCCGAAGCAGGAGATATCCGTCGCATGCGACTTTAGCGTGGGCGTCTATGCCCTATTTTTGCGGAAAGCGCAAATTTGGGTGGCGGAAGGCGGCGCGGAAGCGACTCCGCAGGGCGGACGACCTGGTGTAGGGAATCGGGCGACACGCGGTCGAGGGGGAAGGCAATGATGTCGCGCAGAGGCGATCTTCGGCGGGCGCTTCGCCCCGCGCCGGCATGGCGGCGCCTTCCGGCGGCGCTGGTGCCGGCCCTGATCCTCTCGGGCTCCGCTGGCGCCGCACCGCCCGCCGCGAACGCGCCGCAAGCGCCGGCTTCGCAATCGCCGCCGCTCGATCACGATGAAAAATGCCTGGATGCTTCCAGCCAGGCGGGGCAGCGCTGGACGGAGGAATCGTATCGCGCCTGCCGCGAAGTGCTGGAGGCGGATCCGGTCGTCGGCATGGCGGGCGGACGCACGCTCGCGGAGACGCAATTCAACTTCTATTCGCCCTGGCAGGCGGAGATCCGGTCGACCTATGCTTATACGAAGGCCGACATCGCCGCCGACCGCGCGCTCCCGCCCGGCGACCCGCGCAAATATTTCCTCGACCGCAAGGCGCAATGGGAGCGGCAGCATCGCTGCGGCGGCATCTATATCGGCGACGGCTGGGTGCTGACCGCCGCCCATTGCCTCACCGTAAAAGACGAGGCGACCGGCGCCGTCAGCCTGTTGCCGGACCTGCTGGCGGCGCGCGCGGTTCGGCTCGGCAGCTACGACCTCGCGAAGCCCGGGCCGAGCTTCCCGATCGAGGCGGTGATCGTCCACAAGGGCTATTTCACCAACCAGGACCGCGACGACATCGCCCTGCTCAAGGTCCGGCGCGGCAAGCCCGATGACCGGATCGGCGCCGCGCCCGCCTTGCTCCCGGGCGACAACACGCCCCCGGTCATCGCCGACGACCATGTCTACGTCACCGGCTGGGGCGCCACCGCGGCGACCGAGGGCGGGCCGATGCTTCGCGCGCTCAACGGCAGCCCGTTGCGCGCCGCCGCGCAGCTCAAGGTCGTCGACATGATCGTGCGGCCGAACGCGCGCTGCGACGCGGTCGACTCGCTGCACGGCACGATGAGCGACGCGGTGGTCTGCGCCGGCTCCGACAAAGCGGGCGACGACGCCTGCACCTGGGACAGCGGCGGGCCGCTGGTTCGGCGCTGGGACATGACGCTCCTCGGCATCGTCTCGCGCGGCAAGGGCTGCGGGCTCAAGGACACGCCGGCCGTCTACACCAAGGTCGCCCCGTATCTGGGCTGGATCGAGCGGGCGAAGAGGGCCCCGCTGGGCCGGGCGACGATGCTTCCGTGAAGGAGGAGGCGCCGCCGCGGCGGATCGAATATCGTGGCCGCCGGAATCCGGAGCCGGGCTCAGCCGGCGCTTTCCAGCTCGTGCTTGAGCGCGTTGGCTTTGTCATGGCCGCGGCGGACCGACGCATAGGCCTCGCGCACCGCAGCCATGGCGGCGGGCGGCATGCGCTGGTCGGCCAGCACCCGGTCGAACTCCTCCTTCAGATAATCCTCGCCGCGCTCGACCTCGCGGACGATCGCCGCGTCGCCGCCGCCGAGCGCGGCGCGCAGATCCTCGAACCGCCGGTGCAGGGTGGCCGCCGCCGAGCCGCAATCGGCGGGCTTGCCGCCCTCGGCCCGGCTCGCCGCCTGGAGCGTCGCCACCGCCGTCCGCCGCTCGCCCGCCATCTCGGTGAAGAAGCTGCGATAGCGCGCCGCCTCGGCCTTTTCGGCGGAATGTTCGAAGCCCTTCACGCTGTCGATCAGGGTGACGATGAGGTCGTCGAGCTTGGAATTGCTGTGCATGTCGGACATTAGTCTCTCCGGAAAAGTTGCACAGGCAGAACGACCGGCAGGGGTGCAATGGTTCCCCCTAAGCGTCTGATGAACATGGAAAAGATGGTTACACGCCTGTTAATGATGACCATTAAGTGGCGCCCTCCCGTCTCCCGTTCCGTGATCCTGAGCTGAGATGCGACAGACGCGTCGGAGCGTGACGACCGTCACGCGCTCCGCGCTCCCCGAACGATA
>JAQGLF010000018.1 GCA_028293025.1 Alphaproteobacteria bacterium | reverse complement strand
TGAGGGAGAGCAAGATGGGGAAAAGACTGGCATGGATTGCGGCTGCGGCCGCCATGGTGTCGATGGCGAGCGCGGCTTCCGCGGCGTCGACCGACGGCAAGAATCGCAAGGTGACCGTCCAGAACGTCAGCAGCCAGACGATCCGCGAGCTTTACGCCTCGCCGATCGCCGCCAAGACCTGGGAGGAGGATCTGCTCGGACAGCGGACGCTTACCTCGGGATCCAGCGTCGAGGCGAATATCGACAACGGCACCAACGAGTGCATGTTCGACCTCAAGGTGGTGATGGCGAACGGCAAGGCGTTCGAGCATCGCCAGGTCAACGTCTGCGCCGCCAGCAAGTGGGTGATCGGCGACTCCGGAGAATCGATCCAATAGGGATTGCGCCTGCCGCGGCGGATCAGCCGCGCGGCAGCAGGATCAGGGTCGATGTGCCGTGGGCGAGCAGCTTGCCCTCGGCCGAGAGCAATCGCGCCTCCGCGGTCGCGATCTGCCGCCCGCGGGAGAGGACTCGGCCTTCGCAGCGGACGATGCCGCCGTCCGGCGCGATCGGCCGGACGAAATTCACCTTGGTCTCGACCGTCGTGTAGCCGGTGCCGGCGGGAAGCTCGCTATGGACGGCGCAGCCGGCGGCGCTGTCGATCAGGGCCAGGGCCCAGCCGCCATCGACGCTGCCGAGCGGGTTGAGCAGGCCGTCGAACGGCTCGCCCTCGAAGACGGCCAGCCCATGCTCGACCTCCACCAGGCGGAAGCCCATCGTCCGGCCGATCGCCGGCGACGCCAGCCCGCCGGCGATCATGGCGCGCAGGAATTCCAGCCCGCTGAGCCCCGCCATCTCGTCGGCCGAGGCGACGCCGTAAGTTCGGGGCGCATCCATGGCGGTCTATCCTATTAAGTTTCGAATTGAAACTAACTTGCCCCGATGGATTGTCAATGGCGCGCTTGCCATCGCCGGGGGCGCGGCTTAAATCGCGCAGCTTCGGCCGCCGCCCCTCGGGCGCGCGGAACCGTCTCTGGTCGGGGCGTAGCGCAGCCTGGTAGCGCATCACACTGGGGGTGTGGGGGTCGCTGGTTCGAATCCAGTCGCCCCGACCATTTAGTTTCAAGGACTTAACTCTAGATTGGCCGCTCCGAGAGAGGCGGCTTTTCCTGTTTAGCAATCACGTAGTAAGCGAGCGCTAAGGCAACAGCTTCTTCGTGGCTATTGCAGCCAGAGCGCCAATCACAAGCAGGATAACCGCATAGATGAAGGGATGCCGGTCCTTCCAGAGCTTCGGGACAGGGGCTGTCCAGCCCGCGCGGAAGTCTGAGAGGCGCGCGCGCGGGCTGGACAGCCGCCTCGGACAGGCGCGCCCTTAGTCGAACCGCGCGGGCGACGGTTGGGCATGGTCTGGGGCGTAATGCGTCAGGAGGCGCATGGGGCGAGCAATAGCAGGGCCGCCGGCCGCCTTCACTCGTTCGGCCGCGCGCCTTGCTATCGCGATGCCCTCCTCAAGGTCGATCGCCTCCCATAGCTCAGGGCCGCCAAGCATCACGCCCTCGCCATCAGGGGGTTCAACGATCCCGACACCAGCGGCCAGCAAAGCCGTCCGCCAGTCCGGATCATCCTGCAGGGCGCGAAGCAGGGCAGCCCGCGCCCGCCAGAGATCAGCCTCGTCCTGAGCCTCCTTCGCCAAAGTCGTCAGGCGATCGGCGCCATGCCCCGGCTCAAGATGTTCGGCAAAGACCCGACGCGCGAACTCCGCGCGCTCCGCGGCTCGCTCGGCTTCGGTCGGCCGCTCGAATGTCACAGTCTCCGGCATCGCGTCGCGCCTCCTGTTCGTCCTAGTGGATAGCACTGCCCAATGGGGCGCTCCAGAGGCGGCCGCCCAGTTTTGCGGGTAAAGCGGGTAAGTGCGGGTATATTCTCAGCTACATGTTGAGTTTTCGCAGTCTCTTCTATCCCGGCCCGGCTGCGAAATATGGGGGAGCGGCCGCCGCCGCCGCCTGTCTTCATCTCGAAGACCCCGTTCCGGTAAGAATGACTTTGCCCTTCAAGCCGAAGTCTCTGCCGGCTTCGCCTCCGCGTCGAGTACGGCCGTGTAGAGCTTGCCGATGCCGATCAGGGCGATGCCGAGGACGAGGAAGGAGAGGATGCGCAGCACCCCGGCCAGCGCCGAAGCGTCGACCAGGAAGACCTTGAGCGTGGTGGCGGTGAGGAGGACGAGCCCCGCCAGGCGCAGCGCCTTGTCCGGCAGGCGGATTCCCGCCAGCAGCAAAGCGATCGAGAGCAGCAGGCCGGCAAGCGAATAGCCGTAGGATTCTGTCTCGGGGATGCCGGGCCGCGACAGGATCGGCCCCTGGAAGCCCTGCCGCACCATCAGCATCGTGCCGAAAATCAGGGCCGCCAGCGACGCGATGAGCCAGAGTCCCGAGCGGGCGCGATGGTCGGCGCCGCGGCGGGCGCGATAGAGCCAGAAGGCGCTGAGCAGGAAAGCGGGCGCGAGCAGGTTCGCGACCGGAAGGCTCCCGACCGACTGGGGGACCAGCAAGGGATTGTCGACCAGCATGTCGAACCAGACGAGGCGCGCCGCGGCCAGAGCGGTGAGCAGGACCCCCGCGCGCCAAAGCCGGTCCTCGGCGACTCCTTTCAGGGGGAGCCGCCCGGTGCAGACCAGCCAGCCGAGCAGGAACAATGCCTGGGTGATCAACGTCCGCTCGGCAAAGCCGCGCGCCACGAAATCCGCCTCGCTCGACAGGCCGTAAGATTGCTTGAACAGGACGTAGGCGGCGGCGCCCGCCAGGAAGGCGGCCGCGAACAGCGGGCTCACCCGCCGCCGCCGCGCCTCTTCGGGCACAAGGAAAGCGATCGGGACGAGCAGCAAAGCGGGGACCAGCAGGGCTTCGACCGCAACCAAGGCGGCGGGAAGGCCCGTGGCGAGCGCCGGCAGACCGGCCAGCGAGCCGGCCAATGTCTTCCACAAGGAGGGGACCGCCAAAACGGCGCGGGCCGCCGCCGTCGCCGCCGCGATCAGCGAAACGGAGGCGACCGGTGCGCCGCCGCCGCGGCGGGCGGCGAGGGCGGCGGCGAGCGCGACGATCATCCAGCCGGCCGCGACCAACTCCGACGGGAGCATCTCGCGCACGGCAAGGCCGAGGAGCAAAGCGGCGGTGGCGGCGGCTGCGAACAGGCTCGCGCCCCGCTCCGCCCGCTCGCGGCGATCGGGCAGCACGAAGAGCAGGGCGACGATCGCCGCCGCGGCGAAGATCAGCGCCCATGACGGTGCCTGCGCGAAATCCGGCCGTGCCAGCCGGAGGATGATCGGCGGCCCCGCCGCGGCGCCGCAGCCGATCAGGGTCCAGAGCACAGGCCGCGGCCGAAGGCGTGCGGCGACAAAAGCGCCTCCCGCGAAGAGCAGGGTGATTCCGGCCGCAATCGCGGGAATCTCCGCCTGCCGCGGGTCGATCGCCTTGGCGACGAGAAGGACCAGCGCGGCGGCCAGCGCCAGCGCCGGGATAAGCCGATAATCGGCGCGGCGGATGGCGAGGAAGAAGGAGGCGAGCGACAGCGCGCCGAACAGACCCCAGGCGGCGAGGCCGAGATCGTTGCGGCCGACCAGCAAAGCCAGCTGGAGCAGGCCGATCGCGCCCGGCCGCAGGAAATCGAGCTGCCACCCCTCGCCCGCGCGCACCAGGGAGGCGACGAGGCTGAGGGCGAGGATGAACACGCCCGCGGCCAGCGCGTCGGCGGGAGGCCAGAACAGGAGCGGCACCATCCAGCCGAAGCTGAGCAAAGCGGCGGCGGCGGCGAGCCAGGTCCAGCCCCGCCGGGCGGCGATTCCGAACAAGGCGACGTCGAGCAAAGCGAGATAGACGAGCAAAGGAACCGCGCTCTGGCTCCGGTCGCCGACCAGATAGGGAATGGCGAAACCGCCGGCGAGGCCCATCACCGCCGTCGGCGCGCCGTGGCGCAGCGAGAGCAAAAGGGCGGCGGCGGTGACGGCGACCATTGCCGCCGTCGCCGTTCCGTTCGAGATCAGCTGGTAGAGGACGAGCGCCCCGTAGGGCGCGGCGTAGAGGATGAGGATGCCGGCGCCGACCAAAGCCTGGGCGATGCGCGGGTCGGGCACGGCCTCGCGCCGGCGACGGGCGATTTCGCCGCCGGCGACGAGCGCCATTCCGAGCGCGGCCGCGAGGCCGATCCGCACCGCCGGACCGATCAGGCCGATCGAGAAGCGG
The DNA here is from genome assembly GCA_028293025.1 of Alphaproteobacteria bacterium. GTDB lineage: Bacteria > Pseudomonadota > Alphaproteobacteria > Sphingomonadales > Sphingomonadaceae > Allosphingosinicella. Next base: position 1,118 of record JAQGLF010000018.1, on the reverse strand, counting down.
ACGATCAGGATGCCGGCGACGGCGAGCGCAATGCCGCCGATCCAGATCAGCAGGCGCCCGCCGACATAGCGCTCGAACCACCCGCCGAGCCGGTCCGCGGAGGATAAAGCGTGGATTTCGGGGACCGACGGCGCCGGGCCGATCTGGCTCGCCTTGAACGCGGCGGCCGCGGCCGCGGCGAGCGCCGGATCGGGCGGCGGCGCTGCCGTGGGTGGCGCGGCCAAGGCCGGCTCGGGCGAAACGGCGGGTGCCGAATCCTCGTCGAGCCCGAACGCCTGTTCGAGCTCGGCGACGCGGGCGGCGAGCCGCTGGTGCTGCAGCCAGAGCAGGACGATGCCGGCGAGCGCCAGGACGAGGAGAAAAGTCATCCGCCAAGGCTAGCCTCGGGCGTGGTTCCTGTCGCGGTCTATGTGAAGGACGGCGGCTGTTGCAGCCGTCCAAGCCCCTACCCACATGGGGCGTGGAGAAAGCGGGAGCGATCATGGAAAGCTGGCACGGAACGACGATCCTTGCGGTGCGCAAGAACGGAAAGGCGGTGATCGCCGGCGACGGCCAGGTGTCGCTCGGCCAGACGGTGATCAAGCCCAATGCGCGCAAGGTGCGCCGGCTCGGCCCTTCGCCCGCCCCGGGACAGGGTGGCAACGTCATCGCCGGATTCGCCGGCGCGACGGCGGACGCCTTCACCCTGTTCGAGCGGCTGGAGCGCAAGCTCGAGCAGCATCATGGGGCATTGATGCGCGCCGCGGTCGAGCTCGCCAAGGACTGGCGCACCGACAAATATCTGCGCAATCTGGAAGCGATGATGATCGTCGCCGACAAGGAGGTGACGCTCGTCCTCACCGGCAATGGCGACGTGCTGGAGCCCGGCGCGGGCGTCGCGGCGATCGGCTCGGGCGGCAATTTCGCCCTCGCCGCCGCCAGCGCCCTCTACGATTATGAGGAGGATGCGGAGACGATCGCCCGCAAGGCGATGAAGATCGCCGCCGATATCTGCGTCTATACCAACGGGAATCTCACCATCGAGACACTGGAGTCCGTCGACAGCGCGGGCTGATTTGGCCTGTGCCTCGGGCCTTGGTTTTGTTCGATTGTTTTTGAGACCCCGTTCGGGCTGAGCT